>JAZRVE010000014.1:0-45255 GCA_045598975.1 Eubacteriales bacterium | reverse complement strand
CAGTCGGTAAAGCCGCCGGTCGATGCGCCGACGTCGAGACACAGTTTTCCCGCGACGTCAACACCGAACGCCGTCAGAGCCGCTTGCAGTTTGATGCCGCCGCGGCTGACGTACCTGTCTTCCGGCACATCCCGCACGGTGACCGTACTTTGCTCCGTCACTTCAAACGACGGTTTTTCGACCGGCACGCCGTCCACGCACACCGCACCCGCAAGGATGAGCTGTTTGGCGCGGCTGCGGCTCGCGCACCGTCCCGTCTCACACAAATAGACGTCCACTCTCAATATGTACTCGCCGTCTTTCGATAGTATGCGCCCATTATACACCACTTTTTCCCGTTTGTCAACCGTTTCCGCCTCTCCGCCGCCCTTTCGGGCGCAAAACGAGCGCCCGTCCTTTTGGGACGGGCGCAGAAAAGAATGATCTTGAATCAAAGGGTGCCGGACGAGCCGAGCACGTTGCGGATCTTGTGCTTGACGAGAGCCTTGACGTTCTCGCGTGCAGGTCCGAGATACTGTCTCGGATCGAAGACGGCCGGCTGATTCCGGAACACTTCACGAATGGCCGCCGTGCAGGCAAGGCGGATATCCGAGTCGATATTGATCTTACAGACCGCCATGGTAGCCGCTTTGCGGAGCAGTTCCTCCGGAACGCCCCTGGCGTCGGCAAGATCGCCGCCGTTTTCATTGATGATCTTGACGTATTCCTGATTGACGGAGGAAGCGCCGTGAAGCACGATCGGAAACTCCGGAAGGCGTCTTGCCACTTCTTCGAGGATATCGAAGCGCAGACGCGGCTCACCCTTGAACTTGAAGGCGCCGTGGCTGGTACCGATGGCGATGGCAAGGCTGTCGACGCCGGTCTTGGTGACAAATTCCTCGACCTCGTCGGGATTGGTATACATAGCGTCGTCGGCGCTCACCTTGACGTCGTCCTCGACGCCGGCAAGCTTACCGAGCTCTCCTTCGACGACGATGCCGCGTGCATGCGCGTATTCCACGACCTTCCTGGTAAGCTCTATGTTTTCTTCAAAGCTGTATTTGGAGCCGTCGATCATGACGGAGGTGAAACCGGAATCAATGCAGGACTTGCAGATCTCGAAGCTGTCGCCGTGATCGAGGTGGAGTGCGAAATCAATGCCCGCATCCTCGCACGCCGCTTTGGCGAGCGCCATCAGATACGCCGGCTTTGCGTACTTGCGTGCGCCTGCCGATACCTGCAAAATGACCGGGGATTTTTCCTCTGCCGCCGCTTCGGTTACGCCCTGGATGATCTCCATGTTATTGATGTTGAACGCGCCGATGGCATAGTGGTTGGCATATGCCTTTTTGAACATTTCCTTGGTTGATACGATTGCCATGATTTTTACCTTTCTTTCCTTTATATAATGTATATTATAAATAAAATATACAGCGTTATTTGGTGCCGAAGATTCTGTCACCGGCATCGCCGAGTCCCGGTACGATATAGCCATGGTCGTTGAGTTTTTCATCGACACAGCCGCAGTAGAAATGCACGTCGGGATGCGCTTCGGAGATACGCTTGATGCCTTCCGGTGCCGCGATGATGGACATGAACTTGATATTCTTGCCGCCCTTTTTCTTGATAAAGTCGATCGCCGCCGCACCCGAGCCGCCGGTCGCGAGCATGGGATCGAGCAGCAGCACCGTGCGGTTGTCGATATCCGCCGGAAGTTTGCAGTAGTACTCATGCGGTTCAAGTGTATACTTATCGCGGTACAGACCGATATGACCGACCTTGGCGGACGGAACGAGCGACAGGATGCCCTCGACCATACCAAGACCTGCGCGCAGGATCGGAACGATGGCTATCTTTTTCCCGGCGAGCATTTTGACGCGCGTTTCCGTGATCGGCGTCTTGATGTCCACGTATTCCATCGGCAGATCGCGCAGTGCTTCATAGCCCATCAGCATGGCGATCTCCTCGATGAGCTCGCGGAACTGCTTACTGCCGGTATTCACATCACGCAGCAACGAAATTTTGTGGGTGATCAGCGGGTGGTCAAATATAGTGACTTGATTTTCCATCAGAAACTACTTCCTTTTCTTTCAAAATTACCCGTACGGGTATAGTTTACTAAATTTTTCTTCCGTTTGCAATAGCTATCAGCGATTGTTAAAAAAATATTAAAATTTTGAATGAGTGACCTCTGCCAAAACAACTTCTTTTCGATAGTTTTGGAAGGAGTTTCGTCGCCTGCGGGGCAGCGTGCCGCTGCACCCAATCCGCGCCGCATGCGCGGGGCGATCCGCGAGCATAAGCAAGCAAAAACAACCGCCGCAGAGTCCCGCGGTCAGGGGACGCACCCGCCAAAACGGCGGCGGGCGCGACGGAAAAAGGCACAAAGCCGGATAGGGACGTATTTAACCATGTCATCCTTTTGCGATAAATCGTGAATTTCCGGAAGAACGCCGCCGTTTGTACAATAAAAACCCAACCGAGCCGCAAGGCTCGGTTTTTTGCATAGTGCAATCGGTGATACTGCGGCAAATCTTTTTCTCCGCCGCAAATCTTCCGACGGAGCGCTCCGCGCGTAGTCGGCATTTGCGGCGTTAGGGGGTCCGGGGTTACTCCCCGGCAATCTTTTTTCGTTTACCTTTTTTCTTTTGCAAGAAAAAAGGTAAAAAGTCTTTCCCGCGCCGCTTGCGGCGCAATATGGGTAAAGCGGCACGCTTTCTTTGGGTTGACTTTTCGGAAAAAGCGTTGTATAATAAGGTATTAAATTATGCTTATTGAAAAGGAACCCGTTTATGAACGTATACGACTTCGACAACACGATCTACGACGGCGAATCCACCTTTGATTTCTTCTTTTTCTGCCTGCGCCGCCGCCCGAAACTCATCTCTTTCGTCTGCCCCGTCGTGTATCACTTCGCCCGTTACCGGCTGTGCCTCGTCTCCCGCGAACAGCTCGTCGTGCTCGCAGACCGCTATCTCACCGACCTGCTTCGCGTCTGCCCCGACGTCGAAAGCTTCGTCGCACCGTTCTGGGAAAAGAACGGAAACCGCATCAAACCGTATTACTTAAAGCAGAAAAAGCCGGACGACGTCGTTCTTTCCGCGTCTTTCCGCTTTCTTATCCGACCGATGTGCGAGAAACTCGGCATTCGGCATCTTATCTGCTCCGAGATCGACCTCGCGAGCGGCGTCATCGGCACGCTCTGCTTCCGCGAAAACAAGCCGGACTGCTTTGACAAGGTCTTCCCCGGTGCCTCCATCGACGCTTTTTATACCGACTCCCGCAACGATCAGGCGATGATCGCCCGTGCGAAGGAAAGCTATCTCGTAAAAAAAGACCGCATCATCAGGATTTCCTGATTTTCGGCGGATATCGATCAAAATTTTTTCAGAAACGGATGACCGTATGTTAGAAGCAATCAAATCCCCCAAGGACATAAAAAATATGTCGCTTGTCGAGCTGGAAGTCCTCGCCGACGAGATCCGTGCCGTCATTCTCGACACCGTATCCCAAAGCGGCGGACATCTTGCCTCCAATCTCGGACTTGTCGAGACGACGCTCATGCTTCACAAGCTGTTCGACGTGCCGGAGGACAAGCTCATTTTCGACGTGGGACATCAGTGCTACACCCACAAACTGCTCACCGGACGCTACGAGGCATTCGGCACGCTCCGGAAAAAGGACGGCATCTCCGGTTTTCCCAACCGGTTCGAGAGTCCCTGCGATCCCCTTACCGCCGGACACTCCGGCGCCTCCGTTTCCGCTTCTCTCGGCATCGCCACCGCTTTCAAAATGACCGGGAACGACCACTTTGCCGTTGCCGTCGTCGGAGACGGCTCCTTCACCAACGGCATGATCTACGAGGCGCTCAACAACTGCAACAACAAGGACATCCGCCTCATCATCCTCCTCAACGACAACGAAATGTCCATTTCCCCCAACGTCGGTTCTCTTGCACGCTATCTGTCCCGTTTCCGTACGAGCGGACGCTATTACCGCTTCAAACGGCGCTTCCAGAAGGTATTCGGCAAGATACCGGTCATCGGCAAGGGCACCATCGCTTTCTGCCGCCGCATCAAGGACGCTCTCAAACGCGCCTTTTACAAACAGCCCTTTTTCGAGGCGCTCGGCGTGCGATATTACGGCCCCGTCGACGGCAACGACCTTGAACGCCTGCAAATCGTGCTGGAAGAAGCCAAGCGCGACGGGAAATGCTGTCTCGTCCACGTCAAGACCGTCAAGGGCAAGGGCTACGCTCCCGCGGAGCAGACGCCCTCTCTGTACCATTCGGTAGGCGCCTTCGACAAGGCGTCCGGCATCTCCGGCTTCTCCGGCGACGACTTTTCCGCCTGCTTCGGGCGTCTGATGGAGCAGAACGCCGCAAAAGACGACCGTCTGTGCGTCATCACCGCCGCCATGTGCGACGGAACGGGGCTGACCGGCTTTGCAGAAAGCCATCCTGAACGCTTTTTCGACGTCGGCATCGCCGAAGAACACGCCGTCACCTTTTCCGGCGGACTCGCGTTAAGCGGCTATCACCCCGTCTGTGCGCTGTATTCCACTTTTTCCCAGCGTGTCTACGACCAGCTCATCCACGATATTTCCTTACAAAAACTGCCGCTCGTGCTCGCCATCGACCGTGCCGGCTTTGTGCCGGGCGACGGGGAAACGCATCAGGGCATTTTCGACTGCGCCTTCCTTTCGACCATTCCCGGCACCGTCATCTATGCGCCCGACAGTTATGAGGAAATGGATCGCACCTTTTCCCTCGCCCTTTCCGGCGACGGCATCACCGCCGTGCGCTACGCAAAAGGCAGTCCGCGGGACTACGAGCGCCGTGCCTTTTCGGATCACGGCGACTATTCGGTATACTGTGCCGGGGCGGAAAACGGAGCGCCCACCGTTGCTCTTCTCACCTACGGCCGTTTGACGGCTAACGCCTTCGCGGCGGCAAACGCCCTTGCGAAGCGCGGGCTTTCCGTCCGTCTCATCAAGCTGCTCCGCGTCTTCCCGTATGCGGAAAAGAAGCGTGACGCTCTGCTTCGCGAATTTGACGGCATCCGGGACGTCTTCTTCTTCGAAGAAGGCATCCGCGCGGGCGGCATCGCCGAAAAGACCGGTTTGATGCTTGCCGAAGCCGGGCTTTCCGTCCGTTATCACATCACTGCCGTTGACGGCATCTTCCCGCGGCACGCCACCGTCGAACAGCTTGAACACGAGTTTGGTCTCGATGAAGCGGGCATGACTGAGACCGTCCTGTCTGCCGTTTCCGAGCTCTTACATAAATAAAGGAGATAAACGAACATGAACGAAGAACAACTGCGCGACCTTGCCGGAAAACCGGCGAAGGAGCGCTTTATCGAAGCATACACCGCCGCCATCTCCCGTCAGGGCTCAAAAGAGCTTCTCGACTGGATCGGCACCACCGATTTTTTCACCGCACCCGCCAGTTCCAAATACCACAGCGCCTATGAGGGCGGTCTGTGCGAGCATTCTCTCAACGTCTATCACTGTCTCATCGAACACTACAACGACGGCAAACCGGACGAATCGCTTGCCATCGTTTCCCTGCTTCACGATCTGTGCAAGGCACAGTTTTACAAGGCCGGCACCCGCAACGTCAAAAACGAAGCCACCGGTCAGTGGGAAAAGGTGCCATATTACTCCATCGAGGACAAATTCCCCTTCGGACACGGCGAAAAATCCGTTTTCCTCATCGAGCGCTTCATGCGGCTCAAAATCGAAGAAGCCATCGCCATCCGCTGGCATATGGGCGGCTTTGACGACGCGGCGAAGGGCGGCAGTTTTGCCATCAACGGCGCCTTTGAAAAATACCCGCTCGCCGTCAAGCTCCACATCGCCGACATCGAAGCCACTTATCTGATCGAAGCCGTCAACCACTGACCGTTCCACGGGAAAGGATCGTTTTCATGAATCGTCACAACCGCCGCGCCGCCGTTTCCCCCCGTTTCCTCTTTTGTATCGCTGCCGCGGCGCTCATCGCCGTCTTCGGCACCATTCTGCTCGTCGGCGAACCGAACGTCACCGTCACCCGTACCGACGACGCCATTCTCGGCTCGCATATCTTATCGGTATCCGACGGGACGCCCTGTCTGCCGGACGGCGCGCCCGTCTTTCCGCGCGTTTCGTTCATCGCCTGCGGCGACAACCTCATCCACTCCACCGTCTACGCCGACGCCGCTTCTCTTGCGGCAGGCACGGGAGCCGACTATAATTTTCTCCCCATGTACGAGCCCGTCGCCGACATCATCCGCGACGCCGATCTTGCCTTCATCAATCAGGAAACGCCCTTCGGCGGCGACATCCGCCCGACTTCGGGGTATCCGCTCTTCAACTCGCCCGATCAGGTGGGACACGATCTCGTGACGCTCGGCTTTGACATCGTCGGACTTGCCAACAACCACATGCTCGACAGCACCGCCGCCGCGTACGAGCACACCATAGATTTTTGGGATGCCTACGACGACGTTCTCGCCATCGGCGGCTACCGCGACAAAAACGACTACGAGACCATCCGCGTCATCGAGAAAAACGGCATCCGCATTGCCTTCCTCTCGTTCACCTACGGCACAAACGGGCTGTCCCTTCCCGCGTCGAGCAAGCTCGTCATCCCCTACGCCACCGACGACGAGATCGACCGTCAGACCAAAAAGGCACGCAAGCTCGCCGACTGCGTCATCGTTTCCATGCACTGGGGCGTCGAGGACGCCTTTTCCCCCAACGCCGACCAGCGGCGGCAGGCACAGATCATGGTGGACAACGGCGTTGACGTCATCATCGGGCATCACCCGCACGTCTTACAGCCCATGAAATACGTCGACCGCCCCGACGGCGGACGCACACTCATCATGTACTCCCTCGGCAATTTCCTCTCGGGCATGATGTACGGGCGCAACATGGTGGGCGGCTTTCTGGGCTTTGACATCATCAAACTCGGCGATCGCGTTTACATCGAAAACGCGCACTTCATTCCCACCGTCTGCCAGTACAACAACCGCACCAGGGGCTTTAAGATCTACCCGTTTTCCTCGTATACAAAAGAGCTTGAAAAAGCCCACGGCGCGCACCGCTTCGACCCCTCCGTCTCTTACGACGCCATGCGCCGCATCATCGACAACGCCATCCCCGCCGAATTTCTCACGGAGCCGTTTTACAAAGAGCCGTAAGATTTACAAAAAATTTATAAATATTTTCTTATGATGGGAAAAATGCTCTTGACAAATCCCGTCTTTGCCGTTATAATATTGTTAATTGTTAAGATATGCTTTGAGCGTATGCTCATATCCCGAAAGTGAGGTGCAAGATATGTTAAGAACCTACCAGCCGAAGAAGCGCCAGAGAAAGATGGAACACGGCTTCCGCAAGCGCATGGCGACCGCCAACGGCAGAAAAGTCCTCAAAAGAAGACGTGCCAAGGGCAGAGCAAGACTCACCTATTGATTTTGTCCGATAAAGAGTGAAAGAGCGCGGCTCATCGTCTGCAAGGCTTGCAGGTCACTGGGGGCTTCGCTCTTTTTTCTTTCGGCATCACGTCGGTAATCAAAAGGAATCACCGCCATGGTAAAAAAACTGTATCCGCTTTGCGAGAACCATCTGTTTTCCAAAGCGTACCGCAAGGGCAAGAGCGACGCCAACCACTACGTCGCCGTCTATGCTCTCAGAAATTTCCGTAAAAATCCCGACGGGTCCCCTCTGCCTTCCCGCATGGGCATCACCGTCAACAAAAAGCTCGGCTCCGCCGTTCGCCGGAACCGTGCCAAGCGGCTCATCCGCGCCGCCTACCGTGCCTGTCTGCCGGAGCTTGAAAACGGCTTTTTTTTCGTCATTGCCGCTCGGAGCGCTCTCTTTGAGAAGGGCGTCAAAAGTCAGGCAGTGGAAAAAAAGTTACGCGCTTCGTTTGAAAAGCTCGGCGTCAGCCGACAAAAGGACGAACGCCCATGAAATACATCTGCATGGGGCTTCTTACCCTGTACCGAAAGTTTATTTCGCCGCTCAAAGGGCGCTCCTCCTGCCGCTTTACCCCGACCTGTTCCGCATACGCCTATGAAGCCTACCGTGTGCACGGCTTTTTTATCGGAACGGCGCTCACCGTATGGCGGCTTTTGCGCTGTAATCCCTTCGGCAAAGGCGGGTACGATCCCGTCCCGCCGAAAGGCTTTCTGAAACATTGAAAATTCTTCCTATCATAATAAACATTATCTGTGTCAAAGGATTGATCTCACCATGTATATTCCCGTCATAACACCGGTTTTTGGCGCCATCGTCGGCTGGTTATACCGCACGATCTGCTTTGAAAACTATATGGTGACGCTTGTCGTCTTCGCCATTTTCATCAAGCTCATTCTCTTCCCGCTCGGCATCAAGCAGCAGAAAAACACCCTCAAACAGGCAAAACTCCGCCCGGTGGAAGCCATCATCCGCAAAAAGTACGCCGGACGCAACGATAAAGCCACCCAGCAGAAAATGCAGCAGGAGCTCGCCGAATTCTACCAGCAGGAGAATTTCAGCCCCGCTTCCGGCTGTCTGCCGCTTCTTCTCCAGCTCCCCATCCTGTTCGGACTGTACAGCGTCATCGTCAACCCGCTCACCTATATTTCCGGGCTCGGCAAGGAGGTCGTCTCCGTTCTGACGGGCGTTCTCGGCGTCAGCTCGAACTATGACATCAACGCCATCCGCGTCATCACGGACATGGGACCCGCCGTCGAACCGGGCGTTCTGACAAAGATCGCATCCGGGCTCACGGAAGCCGGTATCACAAACACCACCGCTTCCGACGTCGTCGAGACCATCCGTGAGCTGCCGGCGCATTTCAGCGTGTTCGGCATCGATCTGACCGTCAATCCGACCTTTGCCTTCAACTGGTATCTGCTCATCCCCATTCTCACGTTCGTATTTGCGTTCTTCGGCACCAAGCTCACCCGCAAGTTCACCTACCAGCCCGCCGCCACGCAGGATCAGCAGGCGTCGCTCGCCATGATGGACTGGACCATGCCGCTTTTCTCGGTTTACATCTCTTTCTCGGTGCCGTCGGCTATCGCCATTTACTGGATGCTGCAAAACATCCTTTCGGTCTTACAGCAGTGGATCCTCTATAAACTGTATCCCATTCCCGAGGTCACGGAAGAAGAATTACGGGAAGCCGAGCTCAAATACAAGGGCAAACAGCAGAACGGCAAGAAAAACAGAACCGTTCTCGAAGAGCCGGACGCCAACTCCCCCATTTATGAGGAAGTACCGGACGTGGACTTCGGTCCCGACGAAGACCTTGCCGTGGCACACCGCCCGCTCGGTCTGACAAAAAAAATGAAAGAACGTCTGAAAAAGAGCGGTCACGCACCCAAGGCGAGAAGAAAGATCTGATTTTTCCGGTATTGTTATTTCGGCAGGACATTTTTCATAAAAATCGGAGTGCCTGCTCACAATAGAAAAGGAGAACCGCTATGGAAACCATCGTAAAAGCCAAAACCGTACAGGATGCTGTCGCGGAAGGCGCCAAACAGCTCGGCGTCGCGCCGGAGGACGTGCGCTACGAAGTCATCGAAGAAGCCAAAAAGGGCTTTTTCGGTATGTTCTCGGCAGAAGCGACCGTAAAAGTGTTCACGGAAGACGGAGCCGAAGAGACGGCTTCCCGCCCCGAAGCGGCACCGTCGGAAGCTCCCGCTCCCAAAGCCGCCGTTTCGCCGTCATCGGGCGATCTGCCGCCTGTACAGGACAAGATCATCGAATTTCTCAACACCGTCATCGGCGATATGGGCGTTGAAGCAAACGCCACGGTCGTACGTGTCGACGAGCGTCTCGGCGAAGACGGTCACACCTATGAAAAGGACATCCACGTCGAGATCGTCGGCAACGGGCTCGGTATGCTCATCGGACGCCACGGCGACGTGCTGGACGCTCTGCAATACCTCTGCAACATCGTGGTGGGACGTTATCCCAAGAATCCCGACCGCCACGAGTACGTCCGCATCGTCCTCGACATCGAAAACTATCGGGCAAAGCGTGAGGATACCCTCAAAGCCCTTGCCAGACGCGTTTCCTCCAAGGTGCTCGCCACCGGACGCAACTTTACGCTTGAACCCATGAGCGCCTACGAGCGCCGCATCATCCACTCGGAGGTGCAGACCATTTCCGGCGTTCACACCTATTCGGTCGGCGCCGACAGCAACCGCAAGGTCGTCATTGCCTACGGTGACGACGTTTCGGACGAAGACGGAGAAGAATGATCCCTCTTCCCCGTGATTCTTAATGAAAATGAAAATGAAAAGGAGTAAAAATCATGACCTTTACCAAAGAAACCATTATCGGCGACGTGCTTGACAACGCACCGGAATCCGCTCCCCTGTTTCTCGAGATCGGGATGCACTGCCTCGGCTGTCCCTCCGCGCGGGGTGAAAGCATTGCCGACGCCTGCGCCGTACACGGCGTTGACGCCGACGAGCTTGTGAAAAAGCTCAACGCGCTCGTCAAATAATATGGGACGCGAGCTCACGCTCCCCAGTGAACGGCTCGTCGCGGCGGCAAAGCTTGCCGCCGCTTCTTTTTGGAAAACACCGTCTGCCCCCCGCACCGCCATCGACGTCGGCTGTGACCACGCCAAACTCGCCATTTACCTCGTGCAGTCGGGGCTTTGCCGCCACGTCACGGCGACCGACATAAACGCAGGGCCTGTCGAGAAGGCAAAACGCGCCGTTGCCGCGAGAAAACTTTGTGCCGAGCCGCTCGACCGCTATATCACCGTGCGTACCGGCGACGGGCTTGCGGGACTTGAAAACGTGCCCGCCGACTGGGTCTTCATTCTCGGCATGGGCGGCGAGACCATTGCGGACATCCTGAAAAAAGCGGACGCCTTTCGCGCATCACACCCCGACACGCTGTATCTGTTGCAGGCAATGACGAGCGAAAGCGATCTGCGGCGATTCCTCGCCGAGAGCGGGTACGCCGTTCTGCGGGAGCAGCCGGTCACCGACAAGGGACGCGTCTATATGCTGATGAGCTGTCGGTACGACGGCGTGCGCCGCACGTTTCCCGAGTCTCTTCTGCTCGCGGGAACGGACGAGAGTGCGCGTCTTCACCCGCTCTACCCCGTTTACTTACAGCGCCGTATCCGCATCCTTCAAAAAACCGTCTGCGCCCTCGAAAAAGCAGGGCTCGACTGTGAAGCCGGGCGCCGGACGCTGTCCGAACTGCGTGCGCTGCTGCCGTCCGAACAAAATTCATAAAAGAAGGTCTTATTATGCCGACTGTTGCCGAACTTGACGCCGTCCTATCCGCCCACGCGCCCCGTTCCTTATCGGAATCGTGGGACAACGACGGGATCCAGCTCTGCGCCGACACGAAAAAAAACGTCCGCAATGTCCTTACGGCGTTGGAAGTATCCCCCGCTCTCATCACTTTCGCCGCGGAAAACGGGTTTGATGCCGTCGTGACGCATCACCCGTTCATCTTCAAGCCGCTTGCCGCCGTCACCGGTGCCGACTACGCCGCCATCCGAACACTCATGGCGTCCGACATCTCGGTTTTGTGCTACCACACGCGCATGGACGCCGCCGTGTGCGGCGTCAACGACGTGCTCGCCGCCGCGCTTTCCCTTTCGGACGTGCGTCCCTTCGGCGGCGAGTCCGGTCAGATCGGAAAGATCGGAAAACTTACGCGTCCCCTGGACGCCCAAGCGTTTGCGGCGCTCTTGAAAACGGCACTTTCCTGCGGTGGCGTGCGCTATTCCCCGTCCTTTGCCTCCGAACGGCTCATCTCGACCGGCGCCGTCGTGGGCGGTGCGGGAAAGAGTTTTTTATCCGACGCATTTTCCGCCGGTGCCGACGCTTTCGTGACGGGCGAGCTTTCGCACAACGCCTTCCTCGACGCCGCTTCTCTCGGCATTTACGCCTTCGAATGCGGACACTATTACACGGAAAACCCCGTGACGGCACGGCTGAAAGCCCTCATAGACGAGGCTTTCGGCGACGCTGTGACCGTCGAATGCTACGACGTGGGCTGTCCCTACGCCGAACGCTGATTTTTTACCGCGATTTTCGTTTTTTGAATTTTCGGGAAAGGAGAGAACCGTATGCCGTTTGATGCCGGTGTCATGGCGGGTATCGTACACGAGCTCAAAACCGGAGCGCTCGGTGCCCGTATCGAAAAAGTTGCTCAACCCGGACGGGATGAGATCGTTCTGCATCTGCGCAGCAAGCTCGGCTCCCGCCGTCTGCTTCTTTCGGCGTGCGCCGGTACCACTCGCGTCGGCTTTACCGGGATCGCGCGGGAAAATCCCGCCGTGCCGCCCATGTTCTGTATGCTGCTGCGCAAACATCTGACCGGCGGCTTTATCACCGACATTCGTCAGATCGGCTTCGACCGTGCCATAAGGATCACGGTGCTTTCCTCCGACGAGCTCGGCGACACCTCCGAAAAATCCCTCATTTGCGAGATCATGGGCACGTACAGCAATCTTCTGCTTCTCGACGCCGCCGGCAGAATCCTTTCCGTCCTGCACCCCGTCAGCCTCAACGCCTCCAACCGCCGTCAGGTCCTGCCGGGCTTTCCGTATGAAAACCCCGATCCGCAGGTCGGTAAGGTCGACGTGCCGGACGTGACGCGGGAAGCCTTTCTCGACGTGCTCTCACGCGATCTTGCCTCCGGCGTCACCACGAGCGCCGACAAATACCTGCTCTCGCACTATGCCGGGCTTTCTCCGCTGTTATCGAGAGAAATCGCCTTCCGCACCGCAGGCGCTACCAATGCACCCGTCTCGGCGTGCGATCCCGAAACGCTATGGCTCAATTTTCACAGAATCTACGACGACGTGTTTGCCGGACGCTTTTCGCCTTGTCTGCTGACCGAAAAAAACGGCAAGGTGCTCGACTTTTCCTTCTGCGAGATACGGCAGTATCCGGCAAACGTGACGGTGACGTCATATCCGTCACTCAGCGCGCTGCTCGACGTATTCTACCGCGAGCGAGACCGCGCCGAAAGCATCCGTTACAAGGCGCAGGACATCTTACGCCTGCTGACCAACGCCTCCGGACGCATCGAAAAAAAGACGGCTTTGCAGAAAGAAGCGCTCGAAGAGAGCAAGTCCGCCGAAAAATGGAAGCTGTACGGCGATCTCATCACAGCAGGTCTCTATCAGATCACGCGTGGGATGACCGCCGTTTCCCTGCCGAATTATTACGACGAAGCCATGCCGCTCGTCGAAATCCCGCTCGACGGGCGCCTTACCGGCGCGCAGAACGCCCAGCGCTACTACAAAAAATACAGCAAGGCGAAATCCGCTTCTCTCGTTCTTACAGAACAGCTCGCCGAATCCGACCGCGAAAAAGCCTATCTCGACACCGTTTTCGACAGTCTCACCAAAGCCGAGACCGAAAACGATCTTTCCGAGATACGTGCCGAGCTCGCTCTTGCCGGTTACGGCAAAAAGCTCGACAATCTGCGCCGTGCCAAGGGACTCGGCAAGGACAAAGCCAAACTCAAAAGCACCTTCAAGCCCATGAAATTCATCGTTTCCGGCGGCTATACGGCGCTGTGCGGCAAGAACAATCTGCAAAACGATTACGTCACGACAAAGCTTGCCGGCAAAAACGACTACTGGTTTCACGTCAAGGACGCACCCGGTTCGCACGTCATCCTGCTCACCGAGGGCAGTGACGATCCGCCGGCGGAGACCTTCACCGACTGCGCCGTCATCGCACTGTATTTCAGCTCCGAGCGGGAAAAGCCGCTTGCCGCCGTCGATTACGCCAAGGTGCGCCACGTGCACAAGCCCGCCGGGGCAAAACCGGGCTTTGTCACCTACGGGCACCACTTTACCGCCTACGTGACGGCGGACGAGACGCGCATCGAAGCGCTTCGTGCAAAAGAATAAAGAATAAGGAAAAGATTCCTGACGATTTTTGCGGAAAATAGAAAAAAACTATTGCACTGCGGCGAAAACTGTGATAGAATAGTAGCAAATAGGAAAAGGACGTGGTTGGATGAAGAAGAATAACAGATCGCTCAAATTTATCGCGCTGATCGCGGCGTGTCTCGTTCTGTCGGTCGCCGCATTTTCGATCGTTTCTTCTTCCGCGTCAAACGATCCGCTCGTGACGCTCAGTTACCTGACGGACATCCTCTTCCCGCAGTGGCAGAAGGACGTCCAGGCGCAGAACATCATCGACATCGACGCGGCCGTCGCAAGCAGACTCGACTACGTCGTTGAGGACAAAGTCGAAAATTCCGTCAACAGTGCCGTCGCCTCTTCCCTTGCTTCTTCCATTCCGCAGGTCGTCAACAACGCCGTCGCCTCCACCGTTCCTTCTCTCGTGGAAGCCGCCGTTGCCAATGCCGTCAGCAATGCCGTCGACAACGCCGTTTCCGATGCCGTCGCGAGTGCCATGGCAAACGTCACCGTTTCCGCCGGAACACCGACACAGCCGGAACAACCGTATGCCGCGGCTTCTTCGGGCAACGCCTACACGCTCCTTGAACTGCCGAAGGGCACCTGCTTATATACCCATTCCACGCTTGAAATGATCGTCCGCGCCGGCAGTGACGTCGAAGTCATCTCGCCGTTTGACGCGCAGGGCATCGCCGATATTACGAACGCCGTCGAATACCTCGACAAAGACAAACCCGTCATCAATTCCTACCTGCTTATCCCGCGCGGCGATGACGGCAGAGGCATCCGGGTTCTGAATGATTTATCATACATTCTGGTTAGGGGGGACTATTACTTTGGCTAAACTGTCATCCAAAAAGAAAAAGAACATCAGGCTTTGGAGCACACGCATTCTTGTCTGCCTGCTCGCACTGCTGTTCATTCTCGCCGGTTTCACCTTTATTTTCGCCATGATGTGAATCTGATATGAAAATGAAAAGAAATCACTTTTTCCGCTTTCTTCGCGCCATGACGGCACTTATTGTACTGATAGGTGCCGTTGCTTTCTATGCGGTTTCCGCGGCAAGCGGAGCCGTGTCCGACACGCCGACGACCATCTACATCCGCGTCGGGCTCGCCTACGGGCAGAGCGCCAAAACGTCCGTCACGCTCTCCTGCCGCAGCAATTTTACCGTATCGCTTCCCGGCAATTCCGCGGCAGCGCCCATTCAGGCGCCCGCGCCGAGTGTGACCGCCTCCGTGACGGAAAACGGGCTCACGCTCACCTCTTACGGCGGCGAGGCGCTCTGCACCGTCCACGCCGGCGAAACCATCCGCGTGACCGCCGCCGACAGAAACAATCTGATCACGTTTCTTGACAAAAGTTACCGGGATTCCATCGACCTTCTGTTTACCGGGACCGCCATCACGGTGATCAACTACATCACCATAGACGACTATATCCGCGGCGTCCTGCCGTGCGAGGTCTATCCCTCCTGGAACATCGAGGCGCTCAAAGCCGCCGCCGTCGTTACGCGCACCTATTCCCTGCGCTATGCGGAGCAATCCTCCCATCAGAGCTCCGGCTTTGACATCTGCACCACCACGCACTGCCAGACCTACGGCGGCACATCGAAGGAAGCCGCTTCGACAGACCGCGCCGTCGCGGAAACGGCCGGGCTCGTCGTCACCTACAACGGAGAGCTTGCCATGACGCCGTATACCACCTGCGCCGGCAACGCCACCGAAAACGTACATACCGTATGGGGCTCCGATCTGTCGAGGTATCCTTACCTCTGCGGCGTCGTAACACCTTACGAGAAATACCGCAGCAATCCGAACGGAAAATGGGAAACCGTCGTTACGTCGGAACAGCTCAACGGAAGACTTTCCTCTTCGTATGCGTCCCGCCTCAACTACAACGACACGCTGACCTTTGACTATACCCGCGCCGCCTCCGGTTACATCGATCACATGACGGTCACCGATGAGAGCGGGCATTCGGTCACGTTTACGACGTCGGACACCATCCGCTCCTTCTTTACCTACAATCTTGTCAAAAGTGCCAACTTCGGCATCGCCTACACCTACCTGCCCGCCGAAACGCTCACCCCCTCCTATACCGTACTCTCCGCTGAGGGAGAGTATGATATGACCGGGCTCGAGGGGATCGACTACATCACGGCGGACGGTGTCGCGCACGCATCGGGGCTGTCGCCGGTCGTCGTTCTGGACGGACAGGGCTACGGGCACGGTCTCGGCATGAGCCAGTTCGGCGCACGCGACATGGCAAACGCCGGCTTTTCCTACGCCGATATCGTAAAGACCTATTTCCCCGGCACCG
The DNA here is from genome assembly GCA_045598975.1 of Eubacteriales bacterium. Lineage (GTDB taxonomy): Bacteria > Bacillota > Clostridia > Oscillospirales > CAG-382 > UMGS882. The sequence goes on along the minus strand of JAZRVE010000014.1, from coordinate 29,053 downwards.
CCATCACCTATTACCGTTACAACTGACAGAGGAGGGGGCAAGACGCCATGCACGTTCCCGCAACGGTCACGTCCGCCCTTGCCATAGAGCCGTTTGATACGGCATACGAAGAAGCATTACGGCCGCAGGCAGACTACGACAGCTCGCGCTGGCTCTACGTGCCGTGCCGTTATACCGAATACCGGTACATCCTCGGCACACGGGGCAGAAAGCCGCTTATCTGCATCGGCATCAATCCCTCAACCGCCGCGCCGGATCATCTGGACAACACCTTGAAGTCCACCGAGCGCATCGCGCTTGCCAACGGTTACGACAGCTTTGTCATGTTCAATCTGTACGCTCAGCGCGCAACCGATCCCGACGACATGGAGAAGCAGTTCAATGCCGCTCTGCACCGCGAAAACGTGCGGGCTTTCGCTTACGTGCTCGACCATATCCCCATCCGCACCGTATGGGCGGCATGGGGCACCATCATCCGCAAGAGGTCGTTTCTGTACGGCTGTCTGGACGGCTTTCTGAAAGAAGCGGAAACGCGAAACGTTTCGTGGTACACCGCCGGAAAGCGCTCCCGCGACGGGCATCCGCACCATCCGCTGTACCTGCCGCGCGGCAGTCTTTTAGAGCCGTTCGACGTGCTCGCCTATCGGGAATCTCTTGAAAACAGCCGATGAAACGAGGCTCTTTCGAAAAATGATAACAAATTGTAAACAATTCCAAAAAACTATTGCTTATTTTAGCGATTCATGTATAATAAGTATAGAAAAATAAATTATTGTTTATTAAAAGTAGTGAGGAGTATGTCAAATGAAAAAAGTGTACGGCGAACCGAAAGTTGAAGTTATCGAGTTGATTGCTAACCAGGATATGCTGAATACCAGCCAGGGGGATGTTGAGATTCCCGGCGGTTCTCTCTACAGCCTCGACTGATTATCATTTCAATCTCATCCTTTTTGGCGTATGCGTTTTTGCATGGGCTTTTGGGTTATATAACTTCGAGCGGCAATGTGTTGCATTGCCGCTCTTTTCTTTTTTTCGGGTGCTGCACACCGATATGAGACACTGCCCCCTTCTCTGATACGGGTGAGTGATGCGTCGAGATTCGAATCGACACGGAACGACACAGGGGCAAAAAAACGCCGCAATGTGTGATATAGCGTGACAAGAGATAACGCGAATCAAGGGAAACAAAAAACGCCTGCCGAAAGAGGTCTTCCTCTTATCGACAGGCGTTATTTTATATTCGATCGATAGGCGCGTGACGGTCCGGTTTATCCCGCCGTCCCGACTGCCGCCGCTTCATCCGGCACGTAGCGCAGTTCAATATCCGCACCGACATTCTTCAATTTTCCCACAATGTCCTCATATCCGCGCTGGATATGATAAATGTTGTCGATCTCCGTCACACCGTTCGCCATGAGTCCCGCTATGATGAAGGCGGCACCGGCACGCAGATCACACGCGGAGACCGGCGCTCCGTGAAGCGACGGTACACAGGTAAACTCCGCACTGCGGGAGTCGCTCTTGATGTCGGCACCCATGCGGATGAGCTCATCAACGTAGCGGAACCGATTGTCCCACACGCCTTCGCGTATGGAAGACGTCCCTTCCGCCACACACATAAGTACCCCGATCTGCGGATTCATATCCGTCGGGAATCCGGGGTACGGCGCTGTTTTGACGTAGGTGCCTTTCAGCGAGCAGCCGACTGCCGATACCCGGACGGCATCGTCCATTTCTTCGACGTTTACGCCCATTTCCAACAGTTTTGCCGTTACCGTTTCCAGATGTCGCGGAATGACGTTGGTCACGGTCAGACAGCCGTGTGTCGCCGCCGCCGCGATCATATACGTTCCCGCTTCGATCATGTCCGGGATGATGTCATAATGCACACCGTGGAGATGCTCCACACCGCGTATTTTGATGACCTCCGTACCGGCGCCGGAGATATCCGCGCCGCAGGAGTTGAGAAAGTTGGCTAAATCCACGATATGCGGCTCACGCGCCGCATTGTCGATAACAGTGGTTCCTTTCGCCTTGCACGCCGCAAGCATGATGTTGATGGTCGCGCCGACCGACACCACGTCCAGATACACCGAATCGCCGTACAGACGACCGTCCGGCGTCGTCATGGTCACATACCCGCCGGGGTTGGAGGCATCAATCTCGGCACCGAGTGCCTTGAAGCCCTTCAAATGCTGGTCGATGGGGCGCAGTCCGATATCGCATCCGCCGGGATAGGCGGCTTTGGCTTTTCCGAAGCGTCCAAGCTCCGCACCGAGAATATAATAGGAAGCACGCATCTTTTTGACAAGATCGTACGGAGCCGAGCAAGGCTCAATATGGGTGGTGTCGATCTCATAGGTGGTTTTATCTATACGCCGGATAACGGCGCCGACAGACGTTAAGATTTCAAAGGCATCCGCGATATCACTGATCATCGGAATATTGCCGAGCGTACATTTTCCTTCCGCGAGTATGGTGCCGAACACGATGGCGACCGCCGCGTTTTTCATGCCGCTGACTTCGATGGTCCCGTGGAGTACCTTATTGCCGTGAATGACAATTTTATCCATCTTGACCCTTTCTTCCTTTTTTACTGCATAATATTTGCAGACTTTCTGTTATTTTCCATGTGCAATTTTTCTTTTATAGTATATCACATCATTTTCGGGAATAACAGACAGTTTTCTTAAAGTTTATAGTTTGTTCACAGATTATTTTCGAATAGCATCAATATATTGTATGGCGTTCCGCCCTTCCCTATCAAGATATGCTATTTTCCATACCGGAATGAGGTATCCCGTTCCGTTTTCCGTTTCCCGGCAGGTATAGGCAATCTCCTCCGAAAGAACGCGGTCGATCACCGTATGATCCGCCTGATACAAGGCGTTGATGCCATCCGTCAGCATCTCCTGATACGCCTTGCGATAAGGAGAGAAAACAAGGCACCCTCTCACGGCGAGCACCGTTTTATCCCGGATGACAAAGCACGCCCAGCGATCCTTTATCAGGCTGTCCGACGCTGTCTGCGCCGTGCTGACGAGCCACCCGTCGGAGCTTTCCGCAATGCCCGTGATACGAAGTCCCGTGGCATCCCCCTCGGGAAGCACGACCGACGCGAAAGCCGCGACGGCTTTTTTGATCTCTGCTTTCGGGACGTCCTCGTTTTCAAAATAAGAAAGTGCGGCGTCGTCCGTCTCACTTGCATTATCGGCATACACGAACGTCATGGCGTCTTCGTACAGGCGGAAGCCGAAGCCCGTTCCGTTCTCGCGCGAAACCGAGCAAACAGCGCCGTCCGGCGTTTCGAGAAAGCTGACGTCCGCCGCATCGTAATACGCCTTTGACAACTGCTCCGCCAATTGGCGTGCGAGCGTGCTGCGTTCCTCCGTTTTATAGGTATAAATGGCATGATCGGGGATCCTGCGGCTGATAACGTCCTTATCCGTATGCATGCCGATCGCCGTAAAATACGCCGCCGCATCGGCGATCATGGTATCCGACAGCGTCTGCGACTGATGCCGCGCGTTCAGATACAGCGAAAAAAACAGGACGCATACCGCAAGCAGTACGACAGAGAGAAAAAGGCATATCTTTCGTGTCTGCATGCTTATGCCTCCTTTTTCCGCGCCAGAAACACAAGAGAAACCGTATCGGCATTCTCCTCTTCTTCATACAGCGCCAGATATTCGCACGGCTCCTGTGCATCAACCAAGAGCCTCTGCGGCAAAACCGGTCTTTCCAGGTTGCCGCCGACGCAGAAAGCCGCGTCGATCTCAACGCCCGTGATGGCGTTGTTTTTCATTTTCACAACGATATCCGATTCTTTTTCGGTGATCAGCACACCGTTGTACAGATATTTCAGCCGGAAGACCGCTTCGTCCTTATCGCGTCCGACGTGGATGAGCGCCGGGTAGGCTTCCCCGCCGATGACCACACGGTCGATGGCGTTCAGAAACGCTTTTAACGCCAGCACCATATCGGAAAAGGTATAATCCTCCCCCGAAGGCCGGTACCGCAAAAACAGAGAAAGCGGAAGCCCCGCTTCCCCGCCGTCGTACACGATCTCATCCGTTTCCGGGCAGAGGGACAGCTCCCGTCCGTCCTCCACAAAGCTGATGACTTTTCCGTCCTTGGAGTAATAATTCTTCGCCATGTTGCGATTAAAATCGAACACCCGAAGCAGCGTCTCCGTCACTTGGTCTCCCACACGGTATTCCGAAAACGACGAGGTTTTGGCGAGCATGACCGTGCCGACGGTAAACGATTCCGTAAAATACGCATCCGGATACCCGTCCGACACAAAATCAAATGCGGCAAAGCCTCTGTCGGTAGTATATGCCGAAAAATCAGTTTGGTCAAAGTAAGGCGGTTCCTTTGCCGTGACCGTCACCGCGTTGAGCGCCCGGTCGAGGCACACCGCATACGCGCTCCCCTCTTCGTCGGGCAGTATAAACAGATACTTGATATAAAAATTCACGGGGAACGCCGCCGCATATCCGCCGCCCTGCATGGCGGGCAGGAAGACGCTCTGCGGCAGTTCGTCGTAAAAGCACGCGTACAGATACGTTTCCGAATCGCAAAGCGTGCGGACGTAGTCCATCTTTTCCGTTTCCGTCTGATTCTCGCCGACGAAGCACATTCCGGATGACAAGCTCACCATATAACCTTTCAGCTTGTCAAACAGCCGTCTGACGGCGTCTTTATCGTATGCCGCGGCGATTTTTCCGCCGTCCGGCGTCTTAAAGCCGATAAAGGTCGGCTGGATGAGCGGCGACACCTCCGCCGAGGCATCCTCGCTCATGTGAGAAAGCTGCCATTTGTCCTGCTCGGGCAGTCCCGGCAAAGAAGAGCGCATCCCGTTGATGGTCAGATCGAGATACATACCGCACAACACAAGCATGGTGACGAACAGCACCGCCGTCACCGCGACGTAAAGACTGTTCTTCAAATGTTCTTTTTTGTTTGCCTGCATCATGTAGCCCTCCTTTCCCGTTTTTGCCTGGATCCTACGGCTCGTTGTCTGTCGCTTCGGCGGGTTGGACCGCCGTTTCCTGCTGTTCGATCTGTTTGAGCAGTTCCGAAATGCGGGCGCCGTGGGCAAGTCCCGTATCGCGGACAAACGAAAACTCCGGCGTATTGCGCAAGGAGAGGCGTGCGGCAAGCTCACGGCGTATATAGCCCTTTGCCGCATACAGCCCCGCCTTGACTTCCCGGTCGATACCGGTCATGTTGCTGTAATAGACCTTGCAGAATTTAAGGTCGGGCGTCGTTTCGGTCTTGATAACGCTGACAAAATTCGCCGAAACGCGCGGGTCCTTGATATTTCGGAAAATATCGGTCAGTTCCCGCGCAATGTCTTCGTTGACGCGGCTGATATGATAATGAGGTTTATTCTGAGGCATATCGCTCCGATCTCCTTATCCGTTCTGCACTTCCCGCTTGACTTCTTCCATCATGAAGGCTTCCAGCACGTCCTGTTCCTTGATGTCGTTGAAGCGTTCGAGCGCGATACCGCATTCGTAGCCGCTCGCGACCTCCTTGACATCGTCCTTGAAGCGTCTGAGCGAGCTGATCTTATCTTCGTAGATCACCACGCCGTCACGCACGACACGGATCTGCGCGTTGCGCGTGATCTTACCGTCCTGCACGTAGGAACCGGCGATAAAGCCGACACCCGGCACATGGATGGTCTGACGCACCTCGGCGTGTCCGAGCAAGACCTCCTTGAATTCCGGCGCCAGCATACCGTTGATCGCCGCCGTGATCTCCTCGATACATTCGTAGATGATGCGGTAGGTACGGATATCCACACCCTGACGCTCCGCCGTGTCGATGGCGTTCTTGTCGGGACGGACGTTGAAGCCCACGATGATGGCGCCGGATGCCGCCGCCAGCATGACGTCGTTCTCGGTGATGCCGCCCACTGCCGAGTGGATGACCTTGACGAGCACTTCCTCGTTGGACAGCTTTTCCAGCGACTGCTTGACGGCCTCCGCCGAGCCCTGTACGTCGGCTTTCACGATGATGGGCAGTTCCTTGACGCCCTCGCGGATGCGGTCGAACAGCGCGTCGAGCGAGACCTTGGCGTTCGCCTTGAATTCTTCTTCCTTGGCGTCGCTCTTTCTCTTTTCGACAAGTTCCTTTGCCATGCGCTCGTTGGCGACCACACGAAATTCTTCGCCGCCCTCCGGCGCTTCCGAAAGTCCCGTGATCTCCACAGGCGTCGAGGGACCTGCTTCCTTGACAAGCTTGCCGTTATAGTCGCTCATGGCGCGCACACGCCCGATCGCCGTTCCGGCAATGACCATGTCGCCGCGTTTGAGCGTACCTGCCTGCACGAGCACCGTCGCCACGGGACCCCTGCCCTTGTCGAGCTTCGCCTCGATGACGACGCCCTTTGCCGCGCATTTGGCATTGGCTTTCAGATCCTTCATGTCCGCAACGAGCAATACCATTTCCAGCAGTTCTTCAATGCCCTGCCGTTTGAGTGCCGAGACCGGCACGCAGATGGTGTCGCCGCCCCATTCCTCGGGAAGCAGATCGAAGTTGGTCAGATTCTGCTTGACGGCTTCGATATTGGCGCCGGGCTTATCGATCTTGTTGATGGCAACGATGATGGAAACGCCTGCCGCCTTGGCATGGTTGATGGCTTCGATGGTCTGCGGCATGATACCGTCGTCCGCCGCGACGACCAAGATGGCGATATCGGTCGCCATGGCACCACGGGCACGCATAGCGGTAAACGCCTCGTGTCCGGGCGTATCGAGGAAGGTGATGTCGCGGTTATTGATGCGCACCTTGTATGCGCCGATATGTTGGGTGATGCCGCCCGCCTCGCCCGCCGTGACGTTGGTGTGGCGGATGGCGTCGAGCAGCGACGTCTTGCCGTGGTCAACGTGTCCCATGACCACGACGACAGGGTTGCGCGGTTCGAGATTTTCTTCCGCTTTGGCTTCTTCCTCGGCGAACAGTTTCTCTTCGATGGAGACCACGACTTCTTTTTCCGCCGCGATGCCCATTTCGTCGGCAAGCAGGTATGCCGTGTCAAAATCCACGATCTTGTTGGCACCGACCTGATCCATGCCGAGTCCCATGGCGAGCAGTTTCTTGATGACTTCGCCGGTGGTGATTTTGAGTGCCGCGGCGAGATCGCTCGTCATCATGGTCTCGGGCAGAACGACGGGCCCGGAGAACTTCTTGACGTTCTCGGCGGGCTTTGCCGCCTGCTGTTTGCCGTGCTTGCCCTTGCGGTTTTTCATCGCTCCCGCGCCGACGCCGATATCCCGTGCCGCCGATTCGTTGCGGGTGATACGTCCGCCGACACCTCTCTGCACACCGGGAACGGCCGCTTTCTTTTTGCCGGATTTGCCGGAAGCACCGACCCCCGTCATTTCCGCGAGCGTATCCAGACGCTCGTCGTACTTGGACAGATCGACCTCTCCGGTACGCATATCAATACGGACTTCGCCCTCGCTGTCGGCAATGGATGCCGCGTCGCCCTTACGCTCACCGGCGTAGCGCGATTTGATGCGTCCGTCCTTGTCGAACACCGGCTTCAAGCTCGGCTGACGCACCGATTGCGAATCGTCGTCCTTATCGCGGTTGAAGACACCCGCCTGACCGCGCGGGAATTTCGGCTTCTGCGTCTTGGCACCGCTCGGTGTATGAGCGGGCGTTTCGCTGACGAAGCCGTCTTTTGTGAATCTGACGTTGGAATACTTATCAAAGCGCTCGTTCTTGTCGTATTTCGGATACGGCTCCGCCTTGATGCCCTCGGCTTTGAGGAGTTGTGCGCCCTCACGCTGAATCTTGCTGATCTGGCGGTCGATCTGGCGGTCTGTCATCTGTGCGCCGGAGGGATTTCCGCCGCCGTACGGCGGTCTCGTGCCGCCCTGCGGTGCGGGACGGCGTCCCTGATCGAACGGACGCGTGCCGTATCCCGTCTGCGGACGCGTGCCCATCTGCGGACGCGTGCCGGGTGCGGAGGGTGCGGGTCTGTCGGAAGCACGGGCGGCAGGTGCCGGACGAGGCGTCTGCGCATATGCCGCAGGAGCGGCCTTTTCCGCCGGCTTTGCGGCAGGCTTCGGCGCATTTTCCGGACGGCTTTCCGGCTTCTGTTCCGGCTTCTGTTCCGCTTTCGGCTCTTCGACCGGTTTTTCCGCCGGTTTTTCCGCCGGTTTTTCTGCCGGCTTTTCAGGATTGGGATCGGGCGTCGCAAGGTAAGCACCGAGGTTTTCCACCGTGCTCTTTTTGCTGAAATATTGCAGCAGGATATTGATCTCCCGCATTTCCAGCACCGACGAAGACGATTTGCCGTCCACGCCGTTGTCCTTTAAGACGTCCACGACCTCCTTGGTCTTTTTGTTTATGTCTTTCGCCATGTTGGCGACCTTGTATTTCTCTGCCATATGTGTTAAAGCACCTCCGTGTTGGTTTTGTGTATTGCCGCGCCCGATTTCTCGAGGATCTTTACAAATCCGTCATCCATGATCAAAAATGCCGCCGTGTCCGATTTTTTCCCCGCAAGTGCGGCAAACGCCGCCTTGGTCATCGGGGAAAGCAGATACGGGATACCGTGACTTTTCGCGCTGTCAAGCAGTCTCTTTTCGGTGTTGGGCGAACAGTCGCCCGCCATCACAAGCAGGCTTCCCTGCCCGTTTCGCATCTTTTCCACGCACGCTTCGGTGCCCGTAAGGCACTTGCCCGCCTTCAAGGCTAACCCGACAGCGCCGGACAGCGCTTTCGTCTGTTCATCCGTCATCGCGCTTCACCTCCGACACCTGCGCAAGCTGTTCATACAGCGCTGCATATACCTCGTTCGGGATGGTCTGATCGAGACACCTTCCGAGTCTGCCGCTCTTTTCCACCTTGGCAAGACATTCCTTCGTCGGACACACATACGCGCCGCGTCCGGACTTCTTGCCCGTCGCGTCGAGCTCTATCGTGCCGTCGGGAAGACGCACGATGCGGATGAGCGCCGTTTTTTCTCTTACTTGATTGCATCCCATGCATTTTCGTTCAGGAATTTTCTTCATGTACGGTTTTGCCGTTCCCTTTCTGCGGAAATACGCTCCTGTTTCGATGGGTCTTATGCTTCTTCCTCATCGCCGCGCTTGGATTTAAGCGCCTTGGCGAGCGACTCGCCGAAGGAGCTTGCCGCCGTGTTGCGCCCTTCCATGATCTCCTCGAAGGCCGCCTTGCGCGCCGCGGAAACGCTCTTGATGTCGATCTTGTTATAACCGGTCAGACGCGCCGCAAGACGGGCGTTCTGTCCCTCTTTGCCGATGGCGAGCGAAAGCTGATCGTCTTCCACCAGCACGCTGCACGCCCGCTCGCCGGTCATGGTCACCGAAACGACCGTTGCCGGGGCAAGCGCCGCACGGATAAATTCGTCGGACGATTCGCTGTATTTGATGATATCGATCTTTTCTCGGTGAAGCTCCTTGGTGATGGTGCTCTTACGGATGCCCTTGGCACCGATGCAGGCGCCGATGGGATCGACGTTGGCGTCACGCGAAATGACGGCGATCTTACTGCGCGATCCCGCTTCGCGTGCGACCGATTTGATGAGCACCGTGCCGTCCTGGATTTCCGGCACTTCCAGTTCAAACAGCCGTTTGACAAGCCCCGGATGCTTACGCGACAGCACGATGGACGGTCCCTTGGTCTCTTTCTTGACCACCGTGACGTACACCTTGACCTTGGCGCCTTCCACGAAGGTCTCGCCCGGGATCTGCTCGTTCTTGAACAGCGTCACTTCGTTGCGTCCGAGTTCGAGGATGACGTTGCCGGTCACCGGATCGATGCGCGAAACGATCGCCGTCACGATCTCCTCTTTCTTGTTTTCGTATTCCTTGACCATCAGATCGCGCTCGGCTTCGCGGATACCCTGAATGATGACCTGCTTTGCCGTCTGCGCCGAAATGCGTCCGAAATTCTTGGGCTTGATCTCGATCTCCACCACGTCGCCGAGTTCATATTTCTTGTTGATCTCCTTCGCCTGTTCGAGCGTGATCTCGGTGCGGTCGTTGAAACGGTGGCGGCGGCGGATGATGGCGGGCTTGGCGCCGCTGTCATCATCGTCGAAAACATCGCCGTAAGGCGTGGTATCGTCGATCTCGATGAGCTTGTCGGTCTTTTCGTCAAAATCGTCGAAATTATACTCCGCCGTCAGCGGGATATCCTCCTCGCTTTCGGGATCGACGACGGTAAGCTGCTTGTAGACCTTGACCTCTTTCTTGACGGGATCGAGGTTGACACGGACGTTGGCAAATCCGTTGTCCCGCTTGAAACCGCTGAGAAGGGCCGCTTCGACCTTTTCCAGCATATATTCCTTCGGGATCCCCTTCTCTTTTTCGAGAAGATCCAGTGCTTCAAAGAATTTTGCGTTCATGTTTTTTATTCCTCCCAAGTATTTCTCGTATCAAAAATCAAAAACGGTTTTGACGGACGACCATGCGCCTTTTTCAAAGGTCACATTCCCGCCGTCGAGCGCCACCGTCAGTTCTCCGGTCTCCCCGTCGTATGCGGCGAGCTCGCCCACGAAAGTCTTTTTGCCGTCCTGCGCCTTGTAGAGCTTCACCTTTACCTTCGCGCCGATGAACGCCGCAAAATGCGCCGGCTTTTTGAGTTCGCGTTCAAGCCCCGGGGACGAGATTTCCAGATAATAGCTTTCCTCAATGGGATCCGCCTTGTCGATGATCGACTCCACGGCGTCGTTGACCATTTCGCAGTCGGTGAGCGAAACGCCCTCCGGCTTGTCGATGTAGAGGATCAGATCGTACTCCGAGCCCTCTTTGACAAACGCCACGTCCCACAGCGTACAGCCGCATTCCTCAACGGCATCCTTGACAAGCGCCTCCACCTGAGACGCGATATTGCCCTGCTTTTTTTCTGCCATACGTTACCTCGTTCGTTGTGTGTTTTTTTCAAACAGAAGGAGCGGTTTTTTCAAACCGCTCCTTTGCACTATCCTGTTTTCTGTGTTTAGTATAACACAATCTCTCAAAAAAATCAAGAGTTTTTTGAATTTTTTTCAATTTGTCCGCCGTACGCTTTTCTTTTTTTTAATCGGGCAGAATGTACACGCGCATCTGCCGTCTGCCGAACTGGATGCACTCGTCGTAGGACATATACGCAAGATCCACGATGTCTCCCTTGATAACACCGCCGGTGTCCTCCGCTTCGCCGTAGCCGTATTCCCACGTATCCGACTTGATGAACATTTTGGTGTGCAGCGGAATGACCTTGGGATCGACCGCGACGATGCCTTTGGCAAGCGTCCGTCCCGTCGCCGTGGTCATGGTCGTTTTGCCGGGCACATAGGTATACGCAGTGGCTTCCATGGGCTTTACGTACGAGTAATGGTACGCCGTGCCGTCGTTCGCATACACCGTGCCGCCGACGCCGAGCTCCGCCGTTCCGTTGATCGGGCAGGAAATGACATCCTCATGCTTGACGGTGCGTTCCGTCACTTCGCCGTTGTAGAGATGTACGGTGTACGTCACGTTTTTGATCCCGTCCACGCCGGGCTGGATGACGTTGACGTCCCCCTCGGGGATGGTGTCGATACCGATGTAATCATACGAGCACGGAATGACTTCCGCCACGGTATATTCGAAGGTACGCGAGGTCGTGACGTCGATCATCATGTTATCGCTGAGTCTGGTGTCGATCGGCACGTTGAGAAGACCGATCTCGTCTTCCGGCACGCCGGCAAACAGCAGAAAATCCGAACAGCTCACCGGGAAATACGTATACTCGCGTGCCACGCCGTCCTTGATGAGCGTTACGTCAACGGGACTTGCGCCGACAAAGTCGGTCGGCACCATTTCGGTACGGATCTCCGGGATGGATGACGACGGGACCGACGCCATCCAGCACGCCGCCAGCAAAAGCAGCGCGAGCAGGGACCCTTTACAAGTTTTTGTTATTATTTTATTCACAAATATTCGACTCTCCTTTTTTGATCACGACCGATTTGTCGGTCATTCCAAGGGCATAGTTTGCGATACTACCACACTTTTTCAAAAATGTCAACCCTTTTTTCAAAATATTTTCAAAAATCGACAGGTTTTTTGCTCGATTTCACGATGTGTTAACATTATATGCCAAAAATTGAAATTATATACAATTCCCGTTTCGGCGCTCTTTGTCCTTGTAAAATCGACACGTTATTCTTTGCACGTTCACATTTATGCGACAGCAAAAAATAACAGAGGAGCAAGCTCCCCTGTCATTCAAAAAAACAGCGTGCGGCTGTTTTGACCCATCCGCCGTCCCGACGCAAAGCGGGAAATCAAAAAGACTCCGCACCCTTTCGGGGTATCGGAGTCTTTGTCTGTGATCTCTACGGATACGCTTTTCCGTCACTGCTTCCTACAATATATAGTATATATATAAGGAAGACAAGTCCGACAGATTACTGTGCGTCGCTCGGCTCTTGGGTTCCCTCAACAGGAGGCGTAGCGGACAGCACGCCGTCAAGTGCCACGTCTTCTCCGCCCGGGATCTCGTCTTCACCCGGCAGTTCGTCGGTGGATTCCTCCGGCGTATCCTCGCCTTGGGTGCCTGCCGTTTCTTCGGTCGTCTGATCTTCGGCGGATTGTGCGTCTACGTCGCCTTCGGTCTGCTCATCATCGGGCAGTGCCTGCTGTTCTTCTGCCAGTGCCTGTTCCTCGGCAAGCTGTTGTGCCATCATTTCCTCCGCTACCTGCTGATAGCTCGGCTGAACAAAGTACAGCACCAATACCAACACGACAAAAATGATGGTGATGACGGTAGTCAGTTTATTAAAGAGCGCATCCAGCGTCTTGCCCTTGGTCTTGCCGAAGAAGGTCTCCGCACCGCCGGAAATGGAGCCGGAAAGGCGATGATCCTTACTGCTCTGCATAAGAACGGAAACGATGAGAAATACGCCCATCACGATCAAAATAATACCGATAATTGTCTGCATGGTTTTTATCCTCCGATGTCTGTCATTTTTACGCGCATTTTACATAACGCAACAGTCGTATTATAACACACCTTTTTCAAAAATACAAGTAGGTAATCCGAAAAAAAGATGTTTTTTATAAAAAATCGTGCGTTCTGTCGATCATTCCGTTTTTTCGGTGATGGTTTTAAGCGTCTCGGCAATGGTGGCAAGCCCCTGCACGTCCGACGGGATGATGAGCTTGTTTGCCTTGCCGTCGGCGAGTTCTTTAAGCGCGTCGAGGCTTTTGAGCGCGATGACCTGCTGCGACGGATTGGATTCGTTGACGAGCTTGATACCGTCCGCCACCGCCTGCTGAATCTTGATGATGGCGTCCGCTTCGCCTTCCGCCTCGCGGATCTTGGACTCCTTCACGGCTTCCGCTTTGAGGATCGCCGACTGCTTCTCGGCTTCCGCTTCGAGGATCATGGACTCTTTTTTACCTTCGGCAATGAGGATCGCGGATTTCTTTTCGCCCTCTGCCTGCAAGATTTTTTCGCGGCGCTCGCGTTCGGCGCGCATCTGCTTTTCCATAGCTTCCTGAATGTCCTTGGGCGGCATGATGTTCTTTAATTCCACACGGTTGATCTTGATGCCCCACGGGTCGGTCGCCTCGTCAAGGATGGCACGCATTTTGGTGTTGATGATGTCACGCGAGGTGAGCGTTTCATCGAGTTCCAGATCACCGATGATATTACGGAGCGTCGTCGCCGTCAGATTCTCGATGGCGATCATGGGGCTTTCCACGCCGTAGGTATACAGCTTGGGATCGGCGATCTGATAATAGATGACGGTGTCGATCTGCATATGCACGTTATCGCTCGTGATGACCGGCTGCGGCGGGAAATCGAGCACCTGCTCCTTGAGCGACATTTTTTTGGAAATACGGTCAATAAACGGCACCGTGAAGTGCACGCCCGTCTTCCAGGTACTGCGGTAGGCGCCGAGGCGCTCGACGATATACGCCTGTGCCTGCGGGACGATCTTGATGTTGGATACGAGTGCGATGAAGATGATGACAGCAATAATGATTCCGATCATGTTTTCTTCCTCCTTAATCGGCTCTTAATCGGCTTTGCGGCAAATGAGCGTGACGCCGTCGATGGATTCGACGTTCAGCGTCTCCCCCACGTCCGCCGCTTCTTTACAGTATGCCTTCCAGCTTACGCCGCGGATTTTTACCCGCCCGTATCCGTCTGCCGGAATGGCTTCCTCCACCTTGGCTTTTGCCCCCACAAGGGCATCGAGATTGGTTTTTTCGCATTTATCGGCGATATTGCGGCGCAGTTTGCGGTACAAAAACACAATGAGCAGTGCCGATACCGCCACGAACAGGATCACCTGTCCCACTACCGGCATCCCGCACCACGACGCGACAAGCGCCACAAGTGCCGCCGGCGCGAACCAGATCGCCACGAGCTGTGCCGTACACGCTTCCGCAATGACGGCAAGCACCGCCACAATCAGCCACATACCGACCATGGAAATCGTCATGTTCTCTTCCTCCTATTCTTCCCACGTTTCTTCCGTCTGATACGCTTTTGTCACGCGATCGACCACGGCATAGGGATACCCGTACCGCGCGAGCTTCTGTTTGAGAGCGTTACGCTCTTTTTCGGTCTGCGGCAAGCCTCTTCGCGTCAGTTTTTCGAGCACTTCCCGCGCAAGCGCTTCCCAGTCGGTGTCCGCCTCGTCAAGCGCTATGCGGATATCCTCGGCACGGAAGCCCTTCGCCGCCAGTTCTTTTTTGATGCGCATCGGGCCGTACCCTTTGCCCTCGGCGAGTTGTTTCACCTTTTCCCGGCACAGTGCGCCGTCGCACAGCACGCCGTTTTCTTCCAGCACCGCGAGTGCCGCCTCCGCCGTGTCGCCGCCGTATCCTTTTTCTTTCAGTTTATCGGCGAGCGCCCGTCGGCTCTTATCCGAAAAGCCGAGCAGATAGACGGCGTATTTCAGGCAGGCAAGCTTTTGCGACAGAAACGCGAGCCCTTCGCCGTCCCATTCGGCCGGCAGGGCTTCCTCATCTTCCGCCAGCCGGTACAGCCCCGTTTTCCGGGCGTCGGCAAGCGAAACGGTATACCGTTCGCCGTGTTCGGTCTTGCAGACGACCTCCTTGCCGCCCGTCGAAAGGGAGACGCCGACGAGGATCACCGTTTCTCCTTCCTTCGGAGAGAACGCCGTTTGGTCACGCGTGCTCATCAGCCGTCAAATTCCTCTGTGATGACAAGTCCGCCGTCCTGTCCATCCTCTTCTTCAAGCCCTTTGCCCTGCAAAGCGGTCTTGATCTTTTCTTCGATCTCGGCGGCGATGTCGGGGTTTTCCGCCAGGTATTCGCGTACGCGCTCCTGTCCCTGACCGATACGCTGTTCGCAATAGGAAAACCACGATCCGCTCTTATTGACGATATCAAGCTTGATGGCAAGCTCTAATATTTCGCTTTCCTTGGAGATGCCCTTCCCGTACAGGATATCGAATTCAGCCGTGCGGAACGGCGGCGCCACTTTATTCTTGACCACCTTACAGCGCGTATGGTTGCCGAGCACCTCGCTGCCCTCCTTGATGGCTTCCACGCGGCGGATGTCGATACGCACCGACGCATAGAATTTGAGCGCTCTGCCGCCCGTCGTCACCTCGGGGTTGCCGTACATGACGCCCACCTTTTCACGGAGCTGGTTGATGAAAATAACGATACAGTTGGACTTGGCGAAGGCGCCGTTGAGCTTGCGCAGCGCCTGCGACATGAGACGGGCGTGCAGACCGACGTGGTTGTCGCGCATTTCGCCGTCGATCTCGTTTTTGGGCACAAGTGCCGCCACTGAGTCGACCACCACCACTTCCACGGCGCCCGAACGGACGAGGGCTTCGGTGATCTCGAGCGCCTGCTCGCCGTAATCCGGTTGAGAAACGAGCAGAGAATCAATATTGACGCCGAGCGCCTTGGCATAAACGGGATCGAGCGCGTGCTCCGCGTCGATGAACGCCGCTTCGCCGCCGAGCTTCTGGATCTCGGCGATGACGTGCAGGGCGAGCGTCGTTTTGCCGGAGGATTCCGGCCCGAAGATCTCGATGATACGTCCGCGCGGCAGACCGCCGATGCCGAGTGCCATATCGAGCGTCAGCGAGCCCGTTGAGACGGCGCTGACGTTCATGGACGGATTCTCGCCGAGCTTCATGATAGCGCCCTTTCCGTACATTTTTTCGATCTGCGCAAGCGTTGTGTCAAGGGCTTTCTGTTTGTCCTCCATGGGAGTACCGTCGGGTTTCTTGGTCACTTTCTTTTCCACTGTCTTCTTCCTTTCTGATCGGAACGGCGTTTTTCGACGTTCCGTCGGGGAACTTTCTTGTTTTCTTCATTATAACACGGAACGTCTTACGATTCAAGGTAAATTTTGCGTTACGAGTCCGATTTTTCACCCTTCAAGCGGCGTACCGCCGCACCCGTGTCAGATGCCTTGAACACGTACGAACCCGCCACGATGACATCGGCGCCGTTTTGAATGAGTGCGTCCACATTATCCGCCGTCACGCCGCCGTCCACTTCGATCTCCGGCGTCATGCCGCATGCGCGGCAGAGCTCTGCGAGTTCCTTTACTTTATCCGCACACGCCGGGATGAGCTTCTGTCCGCCGAAGCCCGGCTCGACCGTCATGATAAGGACAAGATCGGCTTTTGTGACAAGAGGTCGCAGGACGGACACCGGAGTTGCCGGCTTTACCGAAACGCCCGCACGTTTTCCGAGTGCGTGGATGGCGTCGATGAGCGCCGAAGCGTCATCCGTCGCCTCATAATGGAAGGTGATGATATCGGCGCCCGCCTTTGCAAACGCCTCCGCATACTTTTCCGGCTCGCGGATCATGAGATGCACGTCGAGAACAGCGTCCGTCGCGCGGCGTGCCGCCTCCACGACGGGGATGCCGAACGAAATATTGGGTACGAACACGCCGTCCATCACGTCGAGATGGACGTACTGCGCGCCCGCCTCCCTGATTTTCCGAAGTTCTTCCCCAAAGCGGGAAAAATCGCACGCCAGCACCGACGGTGATATTTTGATCATACGGTTTTCCTTTCCGATCGTCATGGGTTTGACGCAAAATGTGTTTTTTGTGATTCACGCGTGTTTTGCGGGGCGGATGCGCTGATTTTTCCTCTTCCGCCGTCGGCTTCCCGCCATATCCGCCTATGCCGTCTGTGTCACCGCTGCCGCTTTTTCATAGAATAAGCAGGAAGACATTTCCGGCACCGCCCCTTCGCACGGACGCATCAAAAACAAGGACTTTTTCCGACTTTACCGAAGGGTGTGCCGTTTGCATATATTTCATTTATTATTATAACACATTTTCGGAAGATTGCAAGAGAAAAATACAATATTACGCAAAGCTTTCTCCCGCCGTTCCGGCGGGCGGCAAAAAAAGAAACACGCCCGCCGGAGCCCGGCAGGCGTGCGATCATGACGTTACTTATTTCTTCTTGGCAAAATGGTCTTTTGTCAGTTTGGCTACCACACCCGACAAAGCAAACACCGCAATGAAGTTCGGGATCGCCATCAGACCGTTGAGCGTGTCGGCAATGTCCCAGATAACGTCGATCGACGCCACGGATGCCACGACGACAAACAGAATGAAGATGATCTGGTACGGCTTGATTGCCTTGGTGCCGAACAGGAACTGAATGCACCGCGTGCCGTACAGCGACCAGCCGAGAATGGTGGAAAAGGCGAACAGCATGAGCGAGATCGCTACAAATACCGAAGACAACTCCGCTCCGAACACGGTGGAAAACGCATTGGTGATAAGCTCCGAGCCGGGTTTGAAGCCAAAGGGGATCTCCACGCCGCTCGTGATAATGGCAAGCGCCGTCAGCGAGCAGATGATGATGGTATCGGCAAACACTTCGAAAATGCCGTACAAGCCCTGCTGAACGGGACCTTCCGTTTCTGCCGCCGCATGAGCGATACCGGCGGAGCCGAGACCGGCTTCATTGGAGAACGCGCTCCGGCGCAGACCCCAGACGATGGTCTCTTTCAGTGCGATACCGACCGCCGCTCCTCCTGCCGCCTTCGGCGTGAACGCCGTCTTGAAGATGAGGGCGAAGGAATTGCCGATGTTGTCGGCATGGCAGACGATAACGGCAAGCGCAAAAACAATATACAGAATGCTCATGATCGGGATCAGCTTTTCCGTTACCGAGCCGATGCGCTTGATGCCGCCGAACAGGATCATGGCAACGAGAATGGCGATGATGATGCCGCAGACGAGCGCGATGGGCGAGAACTAGAAGGTGCCGACCGTAAGGGAGTATTCGGTAGCCGTCGGTGCGAAGGTGCCGATGGCGCCTAAGATGGCGTTGATGATGGAGTTTGTCTGCGAGCCGTTACCGATACCGAACGCGGCAAGCGCGCCGAAGATACAGAACAGTACGCCGAGCCACTTCCAGTTTTTGCCGAGTCCGTTCTTGATGTAGTACATCGGACCGCCGACCCAGTCGCCGTTTTCGTCGCGTTCACGGTACTTAATGGAAAGCACGACTTCCGAATACTTGGTGATCATACCGACGAGAGCGGCAAGCCACAGCCAGAACACGGCACCGTAGCCGCCGAGCGCGATCGCCTGCGAGGTGCCGACGATGTTGCCGGTACCGACGGTCGCGGCAAGCGCGGTCGTGACCGCCTGCAAAGGCGTTACGGAGCCCTTACCGGACTTTTGCTTGTTGAACATCTTGCCGACGGTGTTTTTCATGGCGTATCCGAATTTGGAAAACTGGATACCCCGGTTGCGGATGGTGAGATAGAGACCGCCGCCGATGGCACACGGAAGGAAAATGTACAGCCAGGCGACCGTGTTAAGGGGTCCCGTCAGAAAATTGATGATGGGCATACAAATACTCCTTTTTTTCTTGGTTTATCGGACTGTTATCCTCATGCGTATTCCCAAAGATAACATTGTATATGTTATACAAATCCTTCCGTTTCCTGTCAAGCATTTTCTTACCTCCGTGCGTCTCCATCCGTGTTTTTGGCGTTTTTCATAGTTTTTCTCTCTGCATTTTGTGAAAAATGATGAATTTCAACCCTTGATTTTTAACAAAAAAAGGCTTATACTATAAGGGTATGAATTTAACCGTTTCGGGAAAGGACTGCCTTTATGATCAAGCGCCTGATCGGATGTGTGCGGGAATACAAGCTGCCGTCGATCCTCACCTTCGTGTTTATCGTCTGCGAAGCCGTCATCGAAACCTTCATTCCCTTCATCACCTCCGACCTCATCAACAACATTCAAGCCGGCAC
This sequence comes from Eubacteriales bacterium, assembly GCA_045598975.1. GTDB lineage: Bacteria > Bacillota > Clostridia > Oscillospirales > CAG-382 > UMGS882. Next base: position 9,794 of record JAZRVE010000014.1, on the reverse strand, counting down.
CTCCATGCCTTACATACTGCGTGTCGGCGCTCTTCTCGTAGGGCTTGCCGTGCTGTCGCTCGCCTGCGGCGGCATCGCCGGTTTTACCAGTGCCAAAGCCTCCGCCGGCTTTGCCAAAAACGTCCGCAAAGATCTGTTTGACGCCGTACAGACGTACTCCTTCGAGAACATCGACAAGTTTTCCTCGTCCTCTCTCGTGACGCGCATGACGACCGACGTTTCCAACGTGCAGATGTCCTACATGATGCTCATCCGTATCGCCGTGCGTGCCCCGCTGATGCTGATCTTCTCCGTCATCATGGCATTCTATATGGGCGGCATGCTCGCCGGCGCTTTCGTCGTGGTCATCCCCTTCCTTGTCGCGGGACTTCTGCTCGTCGCAAAATTCGCCATGCCCGCCTTCCGCAGCGTCTTCAAAAAGTACGACCGCCTCAACGAATCCATCGAGGAAAACGTCCGTGCCATGCGCGTCGTCAAGGGCTTTGCCCGCGAGCCTTTTGAAAACCGTAAATTTGCCGCCGCCTCCCAGACCATCCGCGACGACTTTACCAAAGCCGAACGCATCGTGGCGCTCAATTCGCCGCTCATGCAGATCTGCGTCTATTTCAATATGATCTTCGTGCTGTTCGTCGGCTCGCGGCTCATTATCACGAGCGGCGGTACCGTCATCAACGTCGGACAGATCTCCGCCATGCTCACCTACGGCATGCAGATCCTCATGCAGCTTATGATGCTCTCCATGATCTACGTCATGCTCACCATGTCCGGCGAATCCATGAAGCGTATCGTGGAAGTCCTCGGAGAAAAGCCCTCCCTCACCTCTCCGAAAAATCCCGTCACGACCGTCGCCGACGGTTCCGTCGATTTCGACAACGTCAGCTTCAAATACTCATCCAAGGCTGAAAAATACGCCCTCTCGGGCGTCGATCTGCACATCCGCTCCGGCATGACCGTCGGTATCCTCGGCGGAACGGGATCGAGCAAGTCCACGCTTGTCCAGCTTATCGCCCGTCTGTACGACGCGACGGAGGGTGACGTGAAGGTCGGCGGCGTCAACGTGAAGGACTACGATCTTTCCGCCCTGCGCAACGCCGTCGCCATGGTCTTACAGAAAAACGTGCTGTTTTCGGGCACCATAAAGGAAAATCTGCGCTGGGGCAACGAAAACGCCTCCGACGACGAGCTGATCGAAGCCTGCAAGCTTGCGCAGGCGCATGATTTCGTCATGTCCTTCCCCGACGGCTACGATACCCACATCGAGCAGGGCGGCACCAACGTATCGGGCGGACAGAAACAGCGGCTGTGCATTGCGCGTGCCCTGTTAAAGAAGCCCAAGATCCTCATCCTCGACGACTCGACGAGCGCCGTCGACACCAAGACCGACGCCCTCATCCGCTCCGGCTTCCGCCGCTACATTCCCGAGACCACCAAGATCATCATCGCTCAGCGCGTTTCGTCCGTCATGGACGCCGATCTCATCCTCGTGCTCGACAACGGTGCCATCCTCGCTTCCGGTACGCACGAAGAGCTTCTCGAAACCTGTTCAGTCTACCGTGAGATCCATGACCAGCAGACCGGTGCCGAAGGAGGTGACGACCATGAATAAGAAGACTTTCGGGAAATCGAACAAGCCGCCGAAGCAGCGCGACAATTCGCTGTTGCGCATTCTGAAACTTCTCATTGAGTCCTATCCGCGCCTCATCCCGCTGACGGCGTTCTGCATCGTCTTTTCCGCTATCGTATCCTCCATTCCCGCCGTCTTCATTCAGAAGGTACTCGCCGTCATCACCGATTTTCTGGCAGCCGGCAACGGCATTCCGGGCGAGCTCGACTGGCAGATGGCAAAGCGTGAGATTCTGCCGCTCATCCTCACCCTTGCCGGGCTCTACGTCCTGTCCATCATCTTCATCACGCTGTACACCCAGCTCATGGCGTACATCACGCAGGGCTTCTTATGTAAACTGCGCTTAAAGATGTTCGAGGGGATGCAGAAGCTTCCCATCCGCTACTTTGACACCACCAAGCACGGCGACATCATGAGCTTTTACACCAACGACATCGACACCCTGCGCGAACTGATCTCCCGTTCACTCCCCCAGCTCCTGCAATCCGCCGTCATCGTTCTTTCGGTGCTCGGCATCATGCTGTGGTACAGTGTCTGGATCACGCTCATCGTTCTGATCGGCGTCATCGCCATGATCCTCGTTTCCAAAAAGATCGGCGGCGGCAGTGCCAAGTATTTCATCCGCCAGCAGAAATCCGTCGCCAAGACGGAGGGCTTTATCCAGGAAATGATGAACGGTCAGAAGGTCATCAAAGTCTTCTGCCATGAAAAGGCCGTCAAGGCGGATTTCGCCTCCCTCAACGAAGAACTGTCCGACGACAGCTACAAGGCGCACGCCTTTGCCAACTCTCTCGGTCCCATCATCATGAACATCGGCAACATCCTCTACGTCATCTGTGCGACGTTCGGCGGGCTGTTCGTCCTTTCGGGCGTGCCCAACATCGGCATCCGCGCCCTTGTGTCCGGCTCCGTCGCCGCTCTCACGGTGGACGTTTTAGTGCCGTTTCTCAACATGACCAAGCAATTCACCGGCAACATCAACCAGGTCTCCCAGCAGATCAACTCCATCGTCATGGCACTTGCCGGAGCGAGACGCATCTTCTCCCTCATCGACCAGGAGCCCGAGACCGATGACGGCTACGTCACGCTCGTCAACTGCACCGTCGATGACGACGGCACCATCCACGAGGTCGCCGACCACACCGGCAAATGGGCATGGAAGCATCCCCACACCGACGGCACGCTTTCCTACACCCTCTTACAGGGCGACGTGCGCATGAACGAGGTGGACTTCGGTTACACCGAGGACAAGCCCGTCCTGCACGGCGTATCGGTCTATGCCGAGCCCGGTCAGAAGGTCGCCTTCGTCGGTGCGACGGGTGCGGGAAAAACCACCATCACCAACCTTATCAACCGCTTTTACGACATTGCCGACGGCAAGATCCGCTACGACGGCATCAACATCAACAAGATCAAAAAGGCCGATCTGCGCCGTTCGCTCGGCATCGTTTTGCAGGACACCAACCTCTTTACCGGAAGCGTCATGGAGAACATCCGCTACGGCAAGCTCGACGCGACGGATGAAGAATGCATCGCCGCCGCCCGTCTCGCGGGCGCCGACGATTTCATCACGCGTCTGCCCGACGGCTACAACACCCTTCTTTCCGGCAACGGCGCCAACCTTTCACAAGGTCAGCGCCAGCTTATCGCCATTGCCCGTGCCGCCGTCGCCGATCCGCCCGTCATGGTCCTCGACGAGGCGACCTCCTCCATCGACACCCGCACGGAAGCCATCGTTCAGCGCGGCATGGACAAACTGATGGAGGGCCGCACCGTCTTCGTCATCGCGCACCGCCTCTCCACCGTCATGAATTCCGACGTCATCATGGTGCTCGATCACGGTCGCATCATCGAACGCGGCAATCACGAAAAGCTATTGGAAGAAAAAGGCGTATACTATCAGCTTTACACAGGTGCCTTTGAACTGGAATAATCAGTTGAGTATCCAGATGGCAAGGTTGAGATAGCCCGCGAACGTCACCCACACGAGATAAGGAATCTGCAAATATGCCGCCCACTTCACAAGCGGGCGGTATCGTTTTATCGTGCCGTATATTAGAATCCACAGCACGACGAGCACCGCGAAGGACGTCATGTAAGCGCGGAAATTGAAAAAGAAATTGCTCCACGAAAAGTTGAACAGCAGGCTTAACAGGTACACCACCACGGCTTCCTGCACCTTTTCGGGATCTTCCGCTTTTTTTAAGTACACCGCGCCGCTGCTGACACCCATCAGCACGAACAACACCGTCCACACGATGGGAAACACCGCGGCAGGCGGCGCAAGCGGCGGTACGCGGATACCCGCATACACGTCCATGCTGCCGCGTGTAAGAAAAGCCGACAGCAGTCCGACGCCGACGGCAAGCGCGATCGACAAAGCATACACTCGTATTTTTTTACACATATCTACACCTCCGTTACAGTATATGCGGTTTTTTCCGGCATATGTTCTTTCTCCCGCGGAGCGTGTCGTCCCCGGACCGCTTTTTCGGAAAACGGTCTGTCCGAAGCGGAAAAAACTTGACAAAAGCCTCTTTATGGCGTATACTGATAAACGGATATTTGTTTATCGGAGCAAACGGAAAAGGAGTCGGTTTCTTGATGAAAAAAACATATGAAATCGAAGTGGACTGCGCAAACTGCGCCGACAAAATGGAAAAAGAAGCCAACCGCACCGAAGGCGTAAAAAGCGCCGTCGTCAACTTCATGATGCTCAACATGACGGTGGAATTCGACGACGGTGCCGACGAAAAGTCCGTTATGAAGCAGGTGCTCAAAAACTGCAAAAAAGTCGAGGACGACTGCGAAATTTTCTTCTGATCTACCGCCTGTGCGGTCAGGAAAAGAGGCGAAGACCGTGAACCCAAAACAGAAAAAGACGCTCGTGCGCATTCTCGCGGCACTCCTTGCGGCGGGTGCGGCACTCTGGCTTCCTCTGCCGCAGACGGTGCGCGTGATTTTGTACGCGGCGGCGTATCTCACCGTCGGCTACGACATTCTCATCAAAGCCGGAAAAGGCATTCTCCACGGCAGACCGTTTGACGAAAACTTTCTGATGGCGCTCGCAACCGTCGGTGCCATTGCACTCGGCAATCTGACGGAAGGCGTGGCGGTCATGCTGTTCTACCAGATCGGCGAGCTCTTCCAGAGCCTTGCCGTCGGCAAGAGCCGCCGGAGCATCCGTGCGCTGATGGATATACGCCCGGACTGCGCCCGCATAGAACTGCCGGACGGCAGTACGCAGACCGTCTCCCCCGAGGTCGTCCCCGTCGGGAGCATTGTCGTCATAGCGCCGGGTGAAAAGATCCCGCTCGACGGCATCGTTATCGAGGGCACATCCCTCATCAACACGTCGGCTCTGACCGGCGAAAGCGTTTTGCGCAAGGTCACGGTCGGCGAAAGCACGGCGAGCGGCTGCGTCAACATGACGTCTCCCCTGCGCGTGCGCACCGAAAAGGTTTTTTCCGAATCGACGTCTTCCCGCATCCTCGCCCTCGCGGAAAGCGCAAGCAGCCGCAAATCCCGGTCGGAAGCCTTTATTTCCCGCTTTTCCCGCCGCTATACGCCCGCCGTCTGTCTCGGCGCCGTATGCCTTGCCGTAGTACCGCCGCTCATGCGGCTGATTTTTCTGCATCAAAGCGCCGACTGGGGCGTCTGGCTCTATCGGGCGCTCACCTTTCTCGTTATAAGCTGTCCCTGTGCGCTCGTCATCAGCATCCCGCTTTCCTTTTTTGCGGGGCTCGGCGGTGCCTCCGCGGCAGGCGTTCTCATCAAGGGCTCACAATATATGGAGGTTCTCGCCGCCGTACGGTGTATGGTATTTGACAAAACGGGCACCATGACAAAAGGTGTCTTTGAGGTGAGCGGTATCCACCACAGTGCCATGGAAGATGAAAAACTGCTTGCGCTCGCCGCTCACGCGGAATGTTTTTCGGTGCATCCCATTGCGGAGAGCCTGCGGAAAGCCTATGGAAAAGATATCGACAAAACCCGTGTGACCGACGTGAAGGAAATCGGCGGACACGGTGTTTTCGCAAGGGTTGACGGCACGGAGGTGCTCGTCGGCAACGACCGGCTGATGCGGGAAAAACACGTCGACTTTATGCCGTGCCATCACGCCGGAACGGTCGTTCACGTGGCACTCGGCGGCAAATATGCCGGTCACATTCTCATCACCGACACCGTGAAGCCGACTTCATCCGCCGCCATCGCTTCCCTCAAAGCGTACGGCATCCGCCGCACCGTCATGCTGACGGGCGACAGAAAACAGGTCGGAGAAGAAATACGCCGGACGCTCGGCATAGACGAAGTGCAGACGGAACTGCTGCCCGACGGCAAGGTGGAAGCTCTGGAACGCATCCTTGCGGAAATGCCGAAAAACGAGACCGTCGCCTACGTCGGCGACGGCATCAACGACGCTCCGGTGCTCTCGCGTGCCGACGTGGGGATCGCCATGGGGGCGCTCGGCTCGGATGCCGCCATCGAGGCCTCCGACGTCGTACTGATGGACGACGAGCCGAAAAAGCTTGTGACCGCCGTCCGCCATTCACAGAAGACCTTACGCATCGTGCGGGAAAACATAATCGTTGCCATCGGCATCAAGCTGCTGTGCCTTATCCTCGGTGCGCTCGGCGTGACCGGGATGTGGGCGGCGGTCTTCGCCGACGTCGGCGTCATGGTCCTCGCCGTGCTCAACGCACTGCGTGCTCTGCGCGTACAAAAAGACTGAATCTCAAAATAAAGGACGGAAATTATGTTAACCTTACAGGATCTTTCGTTTGAAGTGCCGCTCGGCGAAGACGGAAAGACAAAAATCATCACAAGCCACGTCGATCTCACCGTCGGCGACGGCAAATTCGTCGTCATCACCGGTCCCAACGGCGGCGGAAAATCCACCCTTGCCAAGCTCATCATGGGCATCGAAAAGCCGACCGGCGGACGCATCCTGCTCGACGGCGAGGACATCACCGATCTTTCCATCACCGAACGCGCCGAAAAGGGCATCAGCTTCGCCTTTCAGCAGCCCGTGCGCTTCAAGGGCATCTGCGTGCTCGACATCATGCGCATCGCCGCCAAAAAAGAGCTGACCGTCTCGGAGGCCTGCGAATATCTGTCGGCGGTCGGGCTATGCGCAAAAGACTACATCAACCGCGAGATCTCCGGGAATTTATCCGGCGGCGAGCTCAAACGCATCGAGATCGCGTCGGTCATCGCCCGCGGCACAACGCTTTCCGTCTTCGACGAGCCGGAGGCAGGCATCGACTTATGGAGCTTTCAGAATCTCATCCACGTCTTTGAGGAAATGCGCAAGCGCATCAAGGGCACCATCCTCATCATCTCCCATCAGGAACGCATCTTGAACATCGCCGACGAGATCGTTCTCGTCAAGAACGGCACCATCGCCGCACACGGGAGCCGCGAGGACGTCCTCCCCTCCCTCATCGGGCAGGCCGACCGTCTGTGCGGCAAGTTTTAAGGGAGGCAGGATATGTTGGATTCCATTCAGAAAAAGATACTTGAAGAAGTCGCCGACCTGCACACCGTGCCGGAAGGCGCCTACAACATCCGTGCAAACGGAGAATCCGCCGGACGCAAGTCCACCGCCAACATCGACATCATCACCAAAGAAGACGGCAGCGGTATCGAGGTTCACATCCGCCCCGGAACGGTGCACGAGAGCGTACACATTCCCGTCGTACTGAGCGAAAGCGGTCTGCACGAGGTAGTATACAACGATTTCTACGTCGGAGAAGGCAGCGACGTCGTCATCATCGCCGGGTGCGGCATCCACAACTGCGGTACGCAGGATTCCGAGCACGACGGCATCCACCGCTTCTTTTTGGAAAAGAACGCACACGTCAAATACGTCGAAAAACACTACGGCGAGGGAGACGGCAGCGGCAAGCGCATCCTGAATCCCACAACGGAAGTGTACATGGCGGAAAACAGCACCGCGGAAATGGAAATGGTGCAGATCAAGGGCGTCGATTCCACCGACCGCACGACCGTTGCCAAGCTCTCCGCCGGTGCCAAGCTCATCGTCAGAGAGCGTCTCATGACGCACGGCAATCAGAGCGCCGTCAGCACCTACACAACAGAACTCAACGGCGACGGTGCCTCCGCCGACGTGGTGTCCCGCTCGGTCGCCAAGGATTCCTCCTATCAGAAATTCGTCTCTCGCGTCATCGGCAACGCCGCCTGCACCGGGCACACCGAATGCGACGCCATCATCATGGACGACGCCCGCATTGCCGCCGTGCCGGAGCTGGAAGCCAACCACGTTGACGCCTCCCTCATCCACGAGGCGGCGATCGGAAAGATCGCAGGCGAACAGCTCATCAAGCTCATGACGCTCGGTCTTACCGATAAAGAGGCGGAAGAGACCATCATCGGCGGTTTTTTGAAATAACCCTTCTACATGCAACAAAAACGCGGACAAGGGAGACACTCCGTAAAGAAGTTGTCTCCCTCAACTTTCCCTTAAAAAGGAAAAATTAAATTGAATACAAATATAGCTGACAAAGCTTTAAAAAAAATCAAGAAAAGGTATAAAATTGGCCGGGCCCAAAAGGGTCCCGGCAATCATAAACAAAACACCCTATAACCGAAGTCATAAGGTGTTAATTTATATGTATTAGAGTTTGCTAATAATTTCTGCTCTTTGTGCTTGGTACTCTTCCTCGGAAATCATACCGAAGTCGAGTTTATCTTTCAACAATCTTAATGATTGTTCAGGAGACATTTTTTCTGAATTTTTCTTTTCGTGTTCAGGAGACGGTGTTAATATAGCGGGTATTCTATTGTTCATAGCGAACAAGAACAAAGAAATATAAAATAATATTGTTCCTAAAATACTACAAGGCGAAGTAATTAGATAAATATAAAGTTCACTACTCAAATAATAACTAATACTTGAGAATATACCTATAATAGAAAAAACGCAAAGTAAGAAACTAATGGAAAAGGCAATTATTGTAAAAGATTTTTTAGAAAATCCTTTTAATGCATTTATTGTTGCTAATACAAACGGGGCAATAATAAATAGATTTGATATTAAGTTTGCAAAAGAAAAGCGATATCCCATTATTAGATATTCAATAATGCTATATATCGGAGCAAATGCGATTAAACCGAAAACGATTGGAACACAAATGGTTGCTTTGAAATCTTTATGGAACTTAAAAATATAAACTAAAAATAATACTATCGGCGCTAATGAGATAATCAAAGAAATCAACGGTACAAAAGGTGGAAAACTGATATTCATTTCATAATGGATATGAAGATCCTCATCTTCGCCATATTTAATAATGTAATCATAATTTACAAAATATGTAATGCTACTTATAATTCTAAACACCAAAGCAATGATTGATAAAATAATGATAGGAGTTTTAAGTTTAAATTTTACTTTTGAATTCATACCGATTACTCCTTGTCGTTTTTAGAAATCGCTTGTTGATATTCTTCTTCAGTAATTAAACCTTGAGAGCGAAGTTTTTCAATTTTGCTAATTCTTTCATAGTCAACCTTTGACTGAGCTTCGGACTTTCTTTCGCCACCATAAGTATTTCGAGCGATATCGCAAGTCTTGTCAATGAGTTCGCCGAAACCATAGAGCAACCAAGAAGATACCCAAGCAACGATAGGGCCTACTACCATTACAAGCAAACCAACAGGAATCCTATCATCGTCAGAAGCCATAAGTGCAATTCCCGTAATTACTGCCGCGATTGCTTCAACAATAAATGTAGCCTTTGCTAAACCTTTAATTTTACCGCCAATGTTGTCATACATATTGATGACCTCCTCTAAAAATAATAAAAAAGTGCGTCCCATTGAGAGACGCACCGAAAAATGCTTCCCTCAATGTTGCTACACATTTTGCCTAATCAAAGGGGAGAGAATACATTTTTACCAATAGTATTCCCTCTAATTAGACCATATTCAAAATGTGTAGCACGTGTATTATACCACAAAACTATCTAAAGTACAAGCTGTTTTGAAAAAATGCTATTTTCGACAATCTGCGTTGTCAATTGATATGAGCCATTTAGGAGGAAAAAATAAAAGATATGGCATTATTCGCGATTGGAAGCCTTTGAAACGAAGCCGTAGGCGGAGTGAAGAAGGCTTCCAATCGGGGCGCGGCGTCAGGCGGAGAGTT
>JAZRVE010000013.1:0-5016 GCA_045598975.1 Eubacteriales bacterium | reverse complement strand
CACGCTGTTGTTTGTGCTATGTAACGCATCCGTGCCGCACGGTTTGGAGCTTGTACGTGTCCTGTACCGATACCGCCGTGATAACGGTTTGATCCGTCGCAAATCTCCCGACGGAACACGGAGTGTGGAGTCGGCATTTGCGACGTAAGGGGGTCCGGGGCTACTCCCCGGCAATCTTTTTTTCGCCTTCTTTTCTTCATGCAAGCAAAAAAGTTTTCGTTTTTCTGAATATTTTTCAAAATATTCTTGACAAATCATAAAAGAAAGTGTATACTCTTGTCATCGGTATTCATATCGCGTGAATATCATAAATATTATTCATAATTTTATTCAAAAAGGAAGTTTCCCATGCCCAAAGTATTCATAGACGGAAGCGCCGGCACTACCGGACTCCGTATCCGCGAACGGCTCCAAAACCGAAGCGACCTCTCGCTCATCCTCCTCGACGACGATAAGCGTAAAGACCCCGAAGCGCGCAAAGAGGCTCTCAATGCCGCCGATATCGCGTTTCTCTGCCTGCCGGACGCCGCCGCGAAAGAGGCGGTCGCTCTTCTTGACGATCCGCATACCGTCATCATCGACACCTCCACCGCTCACCGCACCGACGATGACTGGACTTACGGCTTCCCGGAACTGACCGGACAGCGGGAAAAGATCGCACGTTCCCGACGCATCGCCAACCCCGGCTGTCACGCCAGCGGCTTTGTTTCCCTCGTCGCCCCTCTCACCGAGGCGGGCGTGCTCGCAAAGGATACGCCTCTCTGCTGTTTTTCCATGACGGGCTACTCCGGCGGCGGCAAAAACATGATCGCCGATTATACGACGTCCGAAAACGTCGAAAAGCTCGCCGCACCGCGACTTTACGGGCTTTCGCAGTCGCACAAGCACCTGCCCGAAATGGCAAAGGTCTGCGGACTTGCCGTGCCGCCCGTCTTTTCCCCCATCGTTTCGTCATACTATGCGGGCATGGAGGTCGTGGTGCCGCTGTTCGCCGATCGGCTTTCCTGCGACGTCCCGACGCTGAAACAGCTCTATCGCGATTACTACGCAAACGGGCTCGTCCGCTTCGCCGATGACGCCGACGAAAACGGCTTCCTCTCGGCGGGAACGCTTGCGGGCAGAGACGATATGCTCATCAGCGTGTACGGAAACGACGAGCGCATCACGCTCGTATCCCGCTTCGACAACCTCGGCAAGGGCGCTTCCGGCGCCGCCATTCAGAATATGAACATCGTCCTCGGTCTCGACGAGACCACGGGACTGAAAACGGAGGACTGACATTCCATGAAACTGATACCCGGCGGCGTCTGCGCCGCAAAAGGATTCACCGCAAGCGGTGTGCACTGCGGTATCCGCAAAAACAGAACCAAAAAAGACCTCGCGCTGATTTTCAGCGAAACCCCGGCAAGTGCCGCGGCGGTCTACACCACAAACCTTGTCAAGGGTGCGCCGCTCACCGTGACGAAAGCGCATCTCGCGAACGGCAAGGCACAGGCGATCCTCTGCAACAGCGGCAACGCCAACACCTGCAACGCCGACGGCATCGAGATCGCCGAAACCATGAGCACCCTTGCGGCAGACGCGCTCGGCATTTCCGCCGACGATATGGTCATCGCCTCCACCGGCGTCATCGGTCAGCCGCTCGACATAACGCCCATCGCTTCCGGCATCCCCGCTCTTGTAAAGGCTCTGTCACCGGACGGCGGACACGACGCCGCCGAAGGCATCATGACGACAGACACCGTCTTGAAAGAGGTCGCGGTGGAATTCGAACTCGGCGGCAAGACCTGCCGTCTCGGCGGCATCGCCAAGGGAAGCGGCATGATCCATCCCAACATGGCGACCATGCTCGTCTTTATCACGACGGACGCCGCCATTTCCCCCGAAATGCTGAAAAAAGCGCTTTCCACCGACATCGCCGACACCTTCAACATGGTCAGCGTCGACGGCGACACTTCTACCAACGACATGGTCACCGTGCTGGCAGGCGGACTTGCCGGAAATCCCGTCATCACGGAGGAAAACGAAGACTTTGCCGTCTTCATGAAAGCGCTCAACACCGTGACGGTGCACCTGTGCCGCCTCATCGCCGGCGACGGCGAGGGCGCCACCAAGCTCCTCGAATGCCGCGTGAGCGGTGCCAAGGACATCCCGACCGCCAAGACCGTCGCGAAAAGCGTCATCTGTTCCAGCCTTCTCAAAGCCGCCATGTTCGGCGCCGACGCCAACTGGGGACGGGTACTGTGCGCCATCGGGTACAGCGGCGCAGAGGTCGACGTTTCCCGTGTGGGCGTATCCTTCACGAGCGCAAAAGGCACCGTCTGCGTCTGCGAAAACGGTGCGGGCATCGACTTTTCCGAAGAAAAGGCAAAGGAGATCCTGCTTGAAAAAGAGATCGACATCGTCATCACGCTCGGCGACGGCAACGCAAGCGCCACCGCGTGGGGCTGTGATCTGACCTACGATTACGTCAAAATCAACGGCGACTACCGGACTTAACGGAGGAACACCATCATGACAAATCAGATTTCCAATTCCAAACGGGCGGAGGTCTTAACGCAGGCGCTGCCCTACATCAAGCGCTACGTCGGCAAGACCGTCGTCATCAAATACGGCGGCAACGCCATGGTCAACGAAGACCTCAAACAGCAGGTCATGGAAGACATCGTGCTGTTATGGCTCATCGGCGTCAAGGTGGTACTCGTCCACGGCGGCGGGCCGGAGATCAGCGAACTGATGGAAAAGCTCGGCAAAAAGCCGGAATTCGTCGACGGGCTTCGCGTGACCGACAAGGAAACGGTAGACATCGTGCAGATGGTACTCGCCGGAAAAGTGAACAAGTCGCTTGTCAGCCTGCTCGAACAGAACGGCGGCAAGGCGATGGGCATCTCCGGCATGGACGGCAGGCTCATCGAAGCCGCGCAGAAAGACGAGCGTCTCGGCTACGTCGGCGAGATCACGGGCGTACACATAGAGCCTGTCACCGATCTGATGGACAACGGCTACATCCCCGTCATTTCCACCGTCGGCTGTGACAAGGACGGCAACACCTACAACATCAACGGCGACACGGCGGCGGCATACGTTGCCGGTGCGCTCAAAGCCGAGCGGCTCATCATGATGACCGACATTGCCGGCATCTTACGCGACAAGGACGATCCCTCGACGCTCATCCCCGAGATCAGCATCGGAGAAGCCGAAAAACTCTACCGTGAGGGCGTCATCTCGGGCGGCATGATCCCCAAGGTCAACTGCTGTATCGAGGCGCTCCGGCACGGCGTGGAAAACGTCGTCATCATGGACGGACGCGTACCGCACGCCATTCTCATGGAATTACTTACCGATGAAGGAGCGGGTACCATGTTTACCAAAGCAAGAGACCTTTCGGTCAAAGAAAAGGATCACGACTACATCGCCGACACCTACAACCGCTTCCCGGTCGTCTTTTCCCACGGAAAAGGCTCACGGTTATGGGATGAGAGCGGAAAAGAATACATCGACATGGGTTCGGGCATCGGTGTCACCTCGTTCGGCATCGCCGACGACATCTGGCAGTCCGCCGTCTCCGAGCAGGCTTCCCGTTTACAGCACACCTCCAATCTCTACTACACCGAGCCCTGCGCCACCCTTGCCGAAAAGCTCTGCCAGCGAACCGGCATGAGCAAGGTCTTCTTCTCCAATTCGGGCGCCGAGGCAAACGAGTGCGCCATCAAGGCCGCCCGCAAATATGCCGCCGCCAAAAAAGGCGACGACTGCTACACCATCGTCACCCTCAAAAACAGCTTCCACGGGCGCACGCTTTCCACGCTCGCCGCGACCGGACAGGATCACTACCACGAGTTGTACAACCCGCTGACACCCGGCTTCGTGAGCATCGACGCCAACAACATCTACGAGCTGGAAGCCATCGGCACCAAGCACAAGATCGCCGCCATCATGATCGAATGCATCCAGGGCGAAGGCGGCGTCGTGCCGATCCGCAAATCCTTTGTCAACGAAGTTGCCGAATACGCCGAAAAGCGGGACATCTTACTCATCGTTGACGAGGTGCAGACCGGCAACGGGCGCACCGGCAAGTTATATTCCTACATGAATTACGGCATCAAGCCCGACATCGTCACCACCGCCAAGGGGCTCGCGGGCGGGCTTCCGCTCGGTGCGACGCTGCTCGGCGAAAAGGTGAAGGACGTCTTCGGACACGGCGATCACGGCTCGACGTTCGGCGGCAACCCCGTCTGCTGCGCCGCCGCCATCAGCATACTCGACCGTATCGACGACAATCTGCTTTCCGACGTCAACGCCAAGAGCAAGTATTTATTCGAGGCTTTCACGGGTGCCGACGGCATTAAAGAGGTCAGCGGCATGGGGCTCATGATCGGGCTCAAAACCGAAAAGAATGCCGCGGAGGTAGTCGGCAAGTGTCTTGAAAAAGGCGTCATGTGTCTGACCGCCAAGGACAAAGTCCGCCTCTTACCCGCGCTCAACATTCCGATGGAACTGCTGACGCAGGCAGTAGAGACCATCAAGGAAGCGTGCCGCTTCACCCAAACCGCGAGCGTGAGCGAGCAGAAACAATAGCCGCAGTGTCCCGCGGATAGGGGTCGCGCCCACCAAACAACGGCGGGCGCGACGGAAGCGTGACGCTTCTGCCATTCTGCGCCGCAAGCGGCGCAGGAAAATGCACTTACCTTACCTTTTTTCTCACAAGAGAAAAAAGGTAAGCGAAAAAAGATTGCCGGGGAGCACCCCGGACTCCCTTACGCCGCAAATGCCGACTGCGCGCGGGGCGCTCCGTCGGGAGATTTGCGGCGGTGGAAAAGATTTGCCGCAGTATCACCGATTACGCCATACAAAAAACCGAGCCCTACGGCTCGGTTCAGCCTGTAGACAAAGTCCCGAAAGGGGCTTTGTTTTTATGAAAAAGTATAGAAAAGAGTGAGAGAATATGGTATAATAAAGGAGAAAGAGAGGTAGGAAAAATGCTGACAAAAGAACAGGAAAAGAGAAATCAGATAC
>JAZRVE010000012.1:0-7603 GCA_045598975.1 Eubacteriales bacterium | reverse complement strand
ATTTCTGCAAGGACTACGAGCTCAACAGCATCATCACCCAACTCGATCTTGCCGCGTCGGATGCGCCCGACGCTCCGCTGACTCCCGTTCCGGCTCGCTCGCTTGCCTTTCGTGAGGAAAATAGCGCGTCCGCCGTCGGCACCGGACGCTTTTACGCCTATCTCGACAGCGCGGAAAAAACGCTGTACGTCGCGCAGGACGGCTCGGAGCCCGTCATGCGCCTTGCCGCCGACGCCGACACCGTGAAGGCACTGTTTGCGGACAGACGGGACGACGCCGTGGTGCACAACGTTAAGGAGCTGTGCCTGTACGCCGATTCGCTCGGCGTGACGGTGGACGGCTGTGCGTTCGACGTTCTGCTTGCTTCCTATGTGCTGGATCCTGCCAAGGTGCTGACGGCGGACGGACTGTGTCTGTATGCCGACGAGCCGGGTGTGGATCATTCCGACCCCGTGCAGAAGGGCATTCTCTGTGCGCTCGCCGTCCGGAAGGCGTATGCGGATTTTTGTCCGCTCATCGCGGCGTGCGGCATGGAAAAACTGCTGTACGACATTGAAATTCCGTCGTCGGTGGTGCTTGCCGACATGGAAAAGGTCGGCTTCAAGCTCAACACCGAACGGGTGCGGGCGTTCGCCGAAAAGCTCGATGAGCGGCTGGATGAGCGCCGCCGGGCGATCTATGAATACGCCGGAGGCGAATTCAACGTCAATTCCACCAAACAGCTCGCCGATGTGCTGTTTGAAAAGCTGGGGCTTCCCTACGTCAAAAAAACCAAAAGCGGCTACTCCACCGACGCCGAGACGTTGGAGCACCTGCGCCCCTATCATCCCATCATCGACGCCATCCTCGAATACCGCACCGTTTCCAAGCTCCGCTCGACCTATACCGACGCGCTCATCGCGGCGGCAGACGAAAACGGGCGCATCCATACCTGCTTCAAGCAGGCGTTCACGCTGACGGGACGGCTTTCCTCCGCCGAGCCGAATTTGCAGAACATCCCCATCCGCACCGAGGAAGGGCGGGAATTGCGCAAATTCTTTGAGGCGAGCGACGCCGATCACATCCTCATCGACGCCGACTATTCGCAGATCGAACTGCGGCTGATGGCGGCGCTTTCGGGCGACGAAAACATGATCGGCGCCTACCGCGAAGGGCGGGATATCCATACGTCGACGGCGGCATCGGTGTTCGGCGTGCCGGAAAGCGACGTGACGCCGGAACAGCGCAAGCAGGCGAAGGCGGTCAATTTCGGCATCCTGTACGGCATCTCGGATTATTCGCTCGCGGGCGATCTGCACGTTTCGCGCAAAGAGGCGGCGGCGTATATCGCGGCGTATTTTGCCAACTTCCCGCGTGTCAAGGCGTATCTGGAAAACGTCATCGCGTCGGCACGGGAAAAGGGCTATTCGGAGACGCTGTTCGGCAGACGGCGCTACATCCCGGAGCTTACGGCGAAGAACAAGAATATGCAGAGCTTTGGCGAGCGTGTCGCCATGAATGCACCCATCCAGGGCACGGCGGCGGACATCATCAAGATCGCCATGGTGCGGGTATGGCGGCGGCTGAAAGAGGAAAAGCTCGACGCACGGCTTGTGTTACAGGTGCATGACGAGCTCATCGTGGACGCGTCGCGTGCGGACGAAGCCCGTGCCAAAGCCGTACTGCGCGAGGAAATGGCAAAGGCGGCGGAGCTGTCGGTGGCGCTCGACGTATCGGCAGGCAGCGGGTTTACCTGGTACGAGGCGCACGATTAAGGCGGGAGCCGCGCTTTTTGAGGAATTTGGGAAAAATCTCTTGACAAAACGAAAAGAGTATGATAAACTATAAAGGCTTTCGTGAGGAGTTTTCCTCTTTCGGGAGAGATTTGCGGGTGTAGTTCAATGGTAGAATCCCAGCCTTCCAAGCTGGTCGTGCGGGTCCGATTCCCGTCACCCGCTCCAGAGTTCCGCGGAGCGGCAGTCCATACGCGTCTCTAGCTCAGGTGGATAGAGCAACTGCCTTCTAAGCAGTAGGTCGAGGGTTCGAGTCCCCCGAGACGCGCCAGAAGCGTGCATGAGGGACAGAAAACATCATCCTTTCGGGTATTCGGCAGATGATCTGCCGGGGGACTCGAACGGGGGAGAAAAAAGTCCCCCGAGACGCGCCACAGGCGCTTGATAGGGGCGGAGCCCGGAAAAAGTGAATATGGTGGGATTAGCTCAGCTGGTTAGAGCGCCAGGTTGTGGCCCTGGAGGCCGTCGGTTCGAACCCGATATCTCACCCCAGAAGAAAGTCGCGCGCACCGAAGGGTGCGCGCGACGTTTGTCCCCTGCCCTGTCAAGGGCAGGAAGCGTGCCGCTTCACCCTCGCCCGCCGTGCTCCGGTGCAGGGGAAACGATTCCACTTTTTCGTATTGACGAAAAAGTGGCACAAAGGGACGGGCTATGCGAGATGTTGTTCTATCCGGCTTTGCGGCTTGACATTCTCCGCGCCCTGCGCTATAATGAGAAAAAAGGAGGTCTTTCCCGTGCCTTATTTTGATACCTACGTGTCCAATACTTCCGCCGGCGGCGGCAATCAGAGCTTTTTCCGCCCGGAGGATCCCGAAAAGATCACCGCCGGCCGCGTTTTCTATAAAATCAATGCCGGCGGTACCTTCTCCTATTCCTTCCTGTTCTCCAATACCGTCGACAGCACCTTCGGCCTTAACCCCGACAGCCACCAGAACGTCGTCCTCGACGAATGGAACATCGAAAAACTCTCGGTCGCCGTCTGTAAGTCCGTTTCCCCCGACGGCAGTGCCGGCACCGACCGTTTCTTCCCGGTGCGCTTCGGCGGCAGTTATCGGAAAATCGTCATGCCGGGCGAGTTTTTTGCCTCCGATCCCGTCGAACTGACGGCGGAAAGCGGCGATTTCCTCTGCGTCGAGCTCCGCTTTAAGGGCGGCACCATCCCGTATCATCACGAGACCATCCTGCCGGTCTTTATCTGGAATAACGGCGCATGGGTGCCGAACTGCTATATGCCCTTGCCCGCCATGGTCGGCTGTGCGCGGCAAGTCAAGGCGCGTATCGGCTTTTTGGGCGACTCCATCACGCAGGGCATCGGTACGCCCGTCAACTCCTACGCGCACTGGAACGCCGTGCTGGCGCAAAAACTCGGAAACGAGTACGCCTATTGGAATCTCGGACTCGGATGCGGACGCTCGGACGACGCTTCGAGCGACGGCGCCTGGCTGTATAAGGCAAAGCACAACGACATCGTCACCGTCTGTTACGGCGTCAATGACATCTTGCAGGGGCGCCGTGCGGCGTGCATCGAAAAAGACCTCGAAGAGATCGTATCCCGTCTGCACCGTGCCGGGGTCAAGGTCGTTTTGCAGACCGTGCCGCCGTTCGACTACGACGAGGACAAGATCCCCGTCTGGGAGCAGGTCAACGCCTATATCCGCGAAACGCTCGCGGACAAGAGCGACAGCCTTTTCGACGTGGTGCCGATCTTACGCATGAGCGAAAAAGAACCGCACAGAGCTCGCTACGGCGGACATCCGGGTATCGAGGGCTGTGCGGTCTGGGCGGACGCTTTGTATACGCATCTTGTCGGGGCAGGGCTTGTCGGCGGGGCTATTTCGGCTGAATAAACGGAGCGGGATGCATCACGATCTGGCTGGCGTCCGGATCGGAGGCGGGTTTCGTTCGGGCGTCCTTTTTTTCTCCTTTTTCGGCGCGGACGGCAAGCGCGGTCTGCGAGGGCAGTTCCCCGACGTACTTTTTGTAGGTGCGGGAAAAATAGGACAGATTGTCAAACCCGGAGACGAAAGCCGCGGCAGAGACGGAGCTTCCGTCTTTGAGCAGCCGGCGGGCTTCCTGACAGCGTAAGATATTGATGTACTCGAAGATTTTCAGCTCGGTGATCCGGCGGAACTCGCGGGCAAGATAGTATTTGCTGACGCCGACGTACTCGGCGATGCCGTCTAAGGAAAGCGGCTTTGACAGACGGGTGCGGATATAGAAAATGGCGTTTTTGACGTGCCCCAAAGAAGTGGTGCGGACGCCCGTCTTTTCCTTCTCCGGTCTGACGTGCTTACACAGCGTGAGCAGCAGTTCGAGCACTGCCGTGCGGATCGTCGGGATACGCTCCCAGCCGTCCGGCATTTCATACGCTTCCGTAATGCGGAGAAACGCCTCGACACAGCGCTTGTCCTCCGGCTTTTCATAAAAGGAAATCTTCCGCAGGTCGATACCGTTTTCCAGACAGAACTGCTCGTCGATGAGCAGATAGATATAGTGGAACGATCTTTTTTCTGCCGCGACGTCGTGCAGGGCGTTGGAGTTGACGACGATCAGGTCGCCTTCCTCAAAGGGAAGATCGGAGCAGTCGCCCTGATAGCGTCCCGTGCCCGCCTTGCCGTATAACAGTTCCAGATTGGAGTGCCAGTTTGGCACAGACGCTATTCCGGCGGTGCGGAAATCGGTGCTTAAATAAAACGGCAGCAGCGGATCGGCAAAACGGTGCTCCTCGTAGCGGATCTTTGCCACGGTGAGTTCCCCCTTTCGCGTAAAGGAAATTTCGGAAAAAGACTTGATTTTATATCAAATTTATTATACAATAAAATTGTGAAAAAAGCAATGCCGTTTTCGGCATGTGAAAGAGAGGGCAATATTATGAACAAGCATCCTATCGGCGTCATTCTGGAATCCTTCCGTACCGACCGCAGCACGGCGATCCGCAAGGCGGCGGCGCTCGGTGCCGACGGCATTCAGATGTATGCGACGGACGTTTACACGCAGAGCGGGGACAACACGCCCGAGAAGCTGACGCCCGAAAAGAGAAAGGCACTCTTACGCGAGGTCAAGGATTCGGGACTTGTCTTTTCGGCGCTTTGCGGCGATCTCGGCAAGGGCTTCGGCAACAGAGAGCTGAATCCCGAGCTTATCGAAAAATCCAAGCGCATCGTGGACCTGGCGCTTGACCTTGATACCAAGGTCGTCACGACGCACATCGGCGTGGTGCCGGGCGACAGCAATCACGAGCGCTACAAGATCATGCAGGAAGCCTGCTATGAGCTTGCGACCTACGCGGACAGCGTCGGCGCGCATTTTGCGGTGGAAACGGGCCCCGAAACGTCGGAGGTGCTCGGCGGATTTCTGGATTCGCTCGGCTCGACGGGTGTATCGGTCAATTTAGACCCTGCCAATCTGTGCATGGTGACGGGGGACGATCCCGTCAAAGCGGTACACCGTCTGAAAAAGTACATCGTTCACACGCATGCCAAGGACGGCAACAAGTTATACGACGCCAACCCGGAGTACATTTACGGCGTTCTGCATCCCGTCCCGGAGGAGCTCAACGGCATCCGCTTCTTTGAAGAAGTGCCGCTCGGCACGGGCTCGGTGGATTTCCCGGCGTACATCAAGGCGCTTGACGAGATCGGCTACACCGGCTTCCTTACCATCGAGCGCGAGGTCGGCGAGGACCCCGAAAAGGACATCCGTACCGCTTATAATTTCTTAAAATCGCTGTAAAAAAAGAACCTCCGCCTTTATGGCGGAGGATTTCTGTCGCAAAAAGCACAAGGTATGCCCGCCCTTTACGGCGGGCATTTTTTGTCGGTTTGCTCTCAATACGCGATCGAATCCGTGCGCGCAAGCAGCTCGGCGAGGTGCTGTTTGCAGGTCTCGATGTCGCGCCGTCCGGCTTCGGTCTCCAACCCGCCGCGGCGGATGGTACGGCGCATCATGCGGGTGTAGCCGATGATCTTCGCCTTGTCGGCGTAACCGGCAAGCACGGCGGGATCGGTCGTCCCGAAATACAATTCCAGCGTCTTGTTCCAGATGCCGACGCCGATGTCACGGGAAAATCCGTGGAACTTTTCGATGATGGCGGGATCGTTTTCGCTGTACCCGTCAAACGCAAGGAAGATGGAGCCGAACTCGAACACCGGGTTTCCGGTGCAGAGGGTGTCCATGTCGATTAATAAGATCTCGTCGCCCTGCGTCATGACGTTCTTGGTGTGGTAGTCGCCGTGAAGCATATGCGAATCCTCCGGCACCGCCTCGACGAGCGACAGCAACTTGTCGTACTGCTCTTTCGGCAGATAGTCGGCGAGAAACCGTACCCAGCCGACGGCGACCTCTTTCATGGAGGGGATGTCAACGTCATGCACGTCGGTGGAATGGATGCGTTTGAGCAGATCGACAAAGGGCGGCATATAATTCTGCCAGTTGTCGGGATTGCTTGCGATCTGTTTGGAGAAGGAATGTGCGCGGATCAGCTCGAACACCGAGCCGTAACCGTCGCCGACCCGCACGACGTCGTACGGGATCGCCGTCGGGATGCCGAGCACGAATGCCGTGCGCGCAAGTTCCCGCTCGCGCTTGATGTCCGGCAAACTGTCGGGATTGCGGTAGACTTTGATGATGGTCTCGTCGTCCAGCCGGTACACTTTACCGTTGGCGCCCTGCCCGATCTCCTCACAGCCCTCCACCGACAGACGGCGGTAGGCTTTTTCGATGTTGATCATTTCGGTAAAGCCGGTCATGTCGAAGATATCGTATACCTCCGAGCTTGCGTTGATGATGCGAAGCGTTGCATACATCTTGCGGTATTTCAAGACCATACGGAGCCCGGCGCTGGAAATATAGGCAAGCTCGTCGGCGTCAAACACCGGATTTTCAAAGGTGCCGGCGTTGTCGGTCAGGATCTTCCCGATCTCTTCGCCGACGCTTTCAGCGTTTGCGGAATCGATCCGCCCGGAAAGATAAACCGTCAGCGTTCCGTTTTCATTCTTGAAGTTCATCTGTTGCGTCATCCTTTCCGAAAATTTCATAAAGCAGCGTCACGTACTCCCAGTAGGCGGGATGGTCTTTCAGATCGCTCAGGTACTCGGCGATGGTGGTATAATACCATTTCTGCTCGACGGGGCTCTTCTGGTGATAAGCCTGCCACAGAGCGTCTCCCTTTTCCTTGTACTGCCGGTAGTAGGAGCGCATATTGGAAAGCTTATCTCCGAGCCACAGCATTTTGACGGCAATATCGTCGGTATCGCGCAGTACGGCGAGCGTTTCCTCCTTGCGGATGCGCCACGTGCTTTCGGGGGGCAGGTCGGCGCGTTTGTCTTCCGTTTCGGACTCGACAAGAGCCGCCACCCGTTCGCCGAATTCTTTTAATATCTCCTGTTTTTTCACCTGCGCGTCTTCCACCGTGTCATGAAGCAGAGCCGCGGCGAGTACGTTTTCGTCGTTCGTCATGGTCGCTACGATGGAAGCGACCTCCATCGGGTGCAGAACGTAGGGGATTTTGCTTTCTTTTCGTGTTTGCCCGCTGTGCTTCTGCAAGGAAAACTGCACAGCTTTTTCAAATAGAGTCATGCCGAAATATGATCCTCCACTGACACATTATAATATATTTTATTCAGTATAGCACAGATTCTTTCAAAAGTCAATCCCAAGAAGTCTGCGGCTTCACCCATATGGCGCCGCGTTGCGGCGCGGGGAAACGCTCAACTTTTTCGTGCGGACGAAAAAGTTGCAAAAAGACCGCTCGGGGCATGCCCCGAGACCCCATCGTCGCAAAGGCGGCATGCGCCGCATCTTTGCGACGGAGGAAGAGATTTGCCGCAGTA
>JAZRVE010000011.1:0-38957 GCA_045598975.1 Eubacteriales bacterium | reverse complement strand
GCGGCGCATGCCGCCTTTGCGGCAATGGGGTCTCGGGGCATGCCCCGAGCGGTCTTTTTGCAACTTTTTCGTCCGCACGAAAAAGTTGAGCGTTTCCCCGCGCCGCTTGCGGCGCAGTATGGGTGAAGCGGCGCGGTTTGGATGCAACGGCACGTTGCGGGACGTATCTCACCGCATCTTTCTTTTTCACAAATCAAGATTTTCCGGAAGTAGCCCCACCGTTAGCACAATAAAAACATACCCGAGCCCCCACGGCTCGGGTTTTGAAGATTCTCCGGGCGGTGACACTGCGGCAAATCTTTTCCTCCGCCGCAAAGATGCGGCGCATGCCGCCTTTGCGGCGATGGGGTCTCGGGGCATGCCCCGAGCGGTCTTTTTGCAACTTTTTCGTCCGCACGAAAAAGATGAGCGTTTCCCTATTGATTTTATAAGAAAGTAGTGCTATAATAAAGAGAATAATGGGAAAAATGTATAAATGTATCTGCCCGGAAGGAGCTCACCATGACAGCGATCGTATCGTTTGTGCCGGATCTTATCATTGCCCTCATCCTCCTGCTCTGCATCGTCATCTATACCAAACGCGGGCTCGTCCGCTCTCTCTGCGGACTTCTCGTCACCGTCGCCGCCATCGTTATCGCCGTCAATTTCCGCGCACCGCTCGTTTCCTATTTCCGTACGACGCCGGTCGCGGCTAAACTTGAAGATACCGTGGAACAGAGCATCGGCTCCTATTTTGAGAAAACACTCGCCTCCGCCATGCCCGAAAGCACCGATGCCGCCGCTGCCGACCTTCCCGACGACGCCGACGTCGCTTTCCCCGAACTGCCGGACGGGATGTCGCAATTGCTTGACCGCTTCGGCATCTCCCTGCCGTCGCTTACCGATTCCATCCGCTCTTCGGCTTCGGATACCCTGCACGCCCTCACCGAAAAAGTTTCGGCGACCGTTGTCGGGACGCTTCTCGATGTCGTCGCTTTCGCACTCCTCTTCTTCGGCTCGCTTATCGTGCTGAAACTGCTCGTCTTCCTGCTCGACCGCATCTTCCGCCTGCCCGTCCTGCGGCATATCAACCGCTTCGGAGGCTTTGTACTCGGTCTTGCAATGGGCGTGCTGTTCGCTTGCCTGTTCTGCCGCCTTGCGGAGGCGCTCACGCCCTCCCTCGTGACGTCCGGCGTGCTGGCGTCCCCCGACGTCTTCGATAAGGCGATCCTCTTCCCGCTGTTTTCCAAAACGAATTTCCTGCCGTTTCTGTAAATTTTTCTTCTGAAAATTTTCCCACCCACCCCATCAGACCTGATGAAACCGTACGGAGGCTTTATGAGTATCAAAAATGTACCCAATCTGCTATCGGTGTTGCGCCTGATCTTAGTGCCGCTGTTCGTGGTGCTGTTCCTCGGCGGACATACCGCCGCCGCCATCGCCGTGTTCCTGTTTGCCGGAGCAACGGACGTCGCCGACGGCTATCTTGCCCGGAAATACAACTGTATCTCCACCCTCGGCAAGATCCTCGATCCGCTCGCCGACAAGTTATTGCAGTTGTCCGCGTTCGTGTGCCTGTATATCCGCGCCTTCATCCCGCTGTGGATGCTGCTCGCGTACATCGCAAAAGAGGTCTTCACGGTGCTCGGCGCACTCGTCGTGTTCCGCAAGACCAAATTCGTGGTCGTGTCCAACGTTTTCGGAAAATCGGCGACGGTGCTTGTGTTCGGCGCGGTGTTCGCCATCGCGCTCTTCCATGACGCGCTCGGAAGCGTCGGCATCACCGTCATCTGCGCCATCGTCGCGGCGTATTTCGTCTTTTCCTGTGTCATGTACATGACGCAGGAGTTTCTCCGCCGCGTCAGACACGACACAAAAGAAGAGAAAGACCAAAACACCCCCACACAGTCCTGAAAGGAAACCTTCATGTCTACACTCTGTATGAAATGTAAAAAAAGACCCGCCGTGGTCTTTATCCAGCGTATCGACCCGAACTCCGGCAAAAGCGTCGCGAGCGACGGGCTCTGCCTTGTCTGCGCCAGAGAGCTCGGCATCAAGCCGGTGGACGATATGCTGCAAAAAATGGGCATCGACGAGGAACAGCTCGAAGCCATGAGCGAAGAACTGTCCGATATGATGCAGAACAGCGGTCTGTTCGGCGCACCGGACGAAAACGGTGAAGATGACGAAAACGCCGACGGCGAAGAAGACGACGGATCCGAAGAAAACGAAAGCGCCGACGGCGATCCGTCGGGGACACAGGATCTGCCGCCGCGCCCGAAAAAACCGGGGGACGACGACGATGACGAAATGTGCACCTACGATCCGGATGAGGAAGAGGAAGAAACGCGTACCCCGTCGGTCAGTCTCGGCTCGATCTTCGGCAGTTTCGGTAAAAAGAGCGCCGAAAAGGACGCCGGCAAGAAAAACAGAAAAAGCGGCAAGGGCCGCAAAAACCTCGACACCTTCACGCTCAATCTGACGGAAAAAGCCAAAAGCGGGGGTCTCGACCGCGTCATCGGACGCGAAAAAGAGCTGGAACGCACCATACAGATCCTCTGCCGCCGGCAGAAGAACAACCCCTGCTTCATCGGCGAGCCGGGCGTCGGCAAGACCGCCATCGCGGAAGCGCTGGCGCTTAAAATCGCGTCGGGCGACGTGCCGCTCAAACTCAAAAACAAGGAAGTGTGCCTGCTCGACATGACCGCCATGGTCGCCGGCACGCAGTTCCGCGGACAGTTTGAAAACCGCATGAAGGGGCTCATCGAAGAGGTCAAAAAGCTCGGCAACATCTTACTCGTCATCGACGAGGTGCACAACATCGTCGCCGCCGGCGACGCCGAGGGCGGCATGGACGCCGCCAACATCTTAAAACCCGCCCTCTCTCGCGGCGAGATCCACGTCATCGGCGCCACCACCCTCGCCGAATACCGCAAATACATCGAAAAAGACGCGGCGCTCGAACGCCGCTTTCAGCCCATCATCATCGCCGAGCCCTCCGTAACGGACACCGTCGGCATCCTCAAAGGCATCAAAGAATATTACGCCGAATTTCACGGCATCACCATTCCCGACGAGACCGTCGAACGCGCCGTCACCTACTCCGAGCGCTATATTACCGACCGGTATCTGCCGGACAAGGCGATCGACCTGCTCGACGAAGCGGCTTCCTATCTCGCCCTGCACGACGACGTCGTGACAAAGGCAGACCAAGCGAAGGACGCTCTCGCCAAAGCCAAAAAAGCGCTTGCCCGTCTGGAAGCGACGTCCCCCGATCCCGAAAGACCGTTGAACGACGATTCCTACTACAAGGAGCTCGCCGAAGCCAAGACGGACCTTGCCAAATGGCAGGCGGAGGCGGACGAATACGAACAAAAGCGCAAAAACGTCGTGCTGACGGCGGAACACCTCGCCAAGGTCATCGAGATCTGGACGGGCATCCCGGCAAGCACGGTGAGCGAAAGCGAGTTTGCCCGCATCGACAGGCTCGCCGAGCGCTTAAACAAGCGCATCATCGGGCAGGAAAAAGCCGTTGACGCCGTCGCCCGCGCCATCAAGCGCAACCGCGCCGGCATCTCCGCCAAGGCAAAGCCGGTCTCCTTCATTTTCGCCGGTCCCACCGGCGTCGGCAAGACCGAGCTCGTCCGCACCCTCGCCGCCGATCTGTTCGATTCGCCGGAGGCGCGTATCCGGTTGGATATGTCGGAATTTATGGAAAAGCACTCGGTCTCGCGCATCATCGGCTCGCCGCCCGGATACGTCGGCTACGACGAGGCGGGACAGCTCACCGAAAAGGTCCGCCGCCGCCCGTACTGCGTCATTCTGTTCGACGAGATCGAAAAGGCGCACCCCGACGTGCTCAACATCCTTTTACAGATTCTCGACGACGGACGCATCACCGACGCCCACGGCAAAGAGGTCAATTTCTGCAACACCGTCATCATCATGACCACAAACGCGGGCTCCGCCGGCGTTTCCGCGCCGGTCGGCTTCTCAAAGTCCGCCGAAACCCTTGCCGACGACAAGACAAACAAAGCGCTTTCCGCTTTTCTTCGTCCCGAATTCATCAACCGCATCGACGAGATCATCACCTTCAACCACCTGTCAAAGGACGATTTCGTGCGCATCGCCGCCCTCATGCTCGACGAGCTGAAAGGGGCTCTTGCCGAAAAGCGCGTCTCCCTTTCCTACTCGGACGAGGTCTGCCGCGTGCTCGCCGAAAGAGCCTATTCCCTCACCTACGGCGCCCGCAATCTGCGCCGTCTCATCCAGACCGAGGTAGAGGACAAGGCGGCGGAGCTCATCATCGCAAGCTACGGCGCCCGCCTTACCGGCATCACCGTCGGCGCCGAGGGAGACGCCGTCACCGTCACTGTGGAACAACAATAATTTATTATAAAAAAGGGGATTTTCATCATGGAAAACAAGCTTTCTTTACTCGTTATGGCAGCCGGTATGGGCAGCCGCTTCGGCGGTCTGAAACAGATCGAGCCCGTCGGACCTCACGGTGAGGTCATTCTCGAATACTCCGTCTACGACGCGCTGGAAGCCGGCTTCGACAAGGCGGTCTTCGTCATCAAGCACGCCATTGAACACGATTTCCGCGAGATCGTCGGCAAGCGCATCGAAAAAATGATCGACGTGGAATACGCCTTCCAGGAGATCGACGACATTCCCGCGCCTTTCACCGTTCCCGAAGGCAGAGTCAAGCCCTGGGGCACCGGTCACGCCATCCTGACGGCAAAGAAATTCATCGATTCGCCGTTCGCCGTCATCAACGCCGACGACTTCTACGGCAAGGGCGGCTACAAGGTGTTGAAGAAGCACTTTGAAACGAGCAGCGAGACCTGCATGGTCGGCTATCTGCTCCAGAACACCGTCACCGAAAACGGCACCGTCGCCCGCGGTATCTGCGAGATCGAAAACGGCTATCTCACGGGTGTTACCGAACACCTGTCCATTCCGAAGGACAACGATTTCCCGGCAGACACCGTGGCATCCATGAATATGTTCGGCTTCCTGCCGTCGCTGTTCGACGAGTTGGAGACCGGCTTTGTCAAGTTCCTCGAAACGCAGGGCACCGAGATGAAGAGCGAATATCTCATCCCGCGCGTCGTCGACAAGATGATCCACGAGGACGGCTTGAAGGTCAAGGTCTTAAAGACCGACGACAAGTGGTACGGCGTTACTTACAAGGAAGATAAGCAGTCTGTCGTTGACGCTATCGCCGCATACTGCGCAAAGGGCTACTACGACAAGTTCAACTGATCACAATGCCGCGAGCCGCTGCCTGCGGGCAGCGGCTTGCGGCGCGGGGAAAACGATGTACTTTTTCTCGCAAGAGAAAAAGTACCAAAAAGATTGCCGGGGAGTAGCCCCGGAACCCCCTTCTCCGCAAAACGGAAAAACGTTTTGCGGAGGTGCGAGACGGTATCACGGCGGCTCCGATACAGATTTGCAGATACTCATAACCGTGCGGCACGGATGCGTTACATAGCACAAACGGCGGCGTAGTTCCGGATATTGATGATATGTACAAAGGGACGGGCTATACAGGATGTTGTTCTATCCTGCTTCCTGCCTCTGTCCGGCGCGTGGCAAGTTACGACAAACAAAAGGTATGCGGCTCGCGCTTATGGTTTTGCGCAATGCCGCCACCGTCAACGGCGGCATTGCCCCTAACCGTGGGACACTACACATAATTAAACTGCGAGCTTTCGCTCGCGGTTTGCTCCGCGCATGCGGCGCGGTATGGGTGCAGCGGCACGCTGCGGGACGTATTTAAGCTACACCATCCCTTTCCGCAAATCAAGAATTTCCGGAAGTAGCCCTACCGTTAGCACAATAAAAACATAACCGAGCCGCAGGGCTCGGTTTTTTGTATCGTACAGTTGGTGACACTGCGGCAATGGCTTGCACCGCCGCAAATCTCCCGACGGAGCACGGAGGTGCGGTGGCGGCATTTGCGGCGTAAGGGAGTCCGGGGTGCTCCCCGGCAATCTTTTTTTGTTTACTTTTTTTCTCTTGCGAGAAAAAAAGTAAAACGTTTCCCCGCGCCGCTTGCGGCGCGGTACGGGTGAAGCGGCACGCTTCCGAGGATCTGCCTCACATTGGGGATACCCAGCCCCGTGCAGGCATTGTACCCGCCGTGCGCCTCGTTGCGCCCGCTGTGACCTACGGTCACTTCCTCAAAATAA
Source organism: Eubacteriales bacterium (assembly GCA_045598975.1). GTDB lineage: Bacteria > Bacillota > Clostridia > Oscillospirales > CAG-382 > UMGS882. Next base: position 32,781 of record JAZRVE010000011.1, on the reverse strand, counting down.
AACTGCGGTCTGCGGTACTCTGCGCCGCCCGCAAGCGTGTATAAATAATGCGCCGCCCTGCCATGATGCAGGGCGATCGGCTTTTTTTCGGCAAGCCGCGCACACAGACCCGCCGCGATGGGCGCCGCCATGCTGGTGCCGCCCGCCCGCACCCAGCCGCCTGCCCGCGCACTCTCCGCACACGCCGTGCTGAAAACCGCATACCCCGGCTCGCCCGCCGCATCGAACGCCACGTCCGGCGTCACCCGCTTCTCCCCCTCACAGCCCGGCATCAGCCTCTGCCATACCGGCTTTTCTATGTAGGCGCTCTCCCCGCCGCCGCTGTTTTCCCACGCCCGCCTGCCGCATACCTCGCCCGATCGCCCGCGGAACACCTGCGCACCGCCGACGCTGAGCACCGCCGCTCCCGCCGACGGAAAGAACACTTCTCCGCCCACGTCGCCCGACGAAGCCGTAAAAATACACCCCGTGCGCTTCATGCGCTCGTCGTACGCCGCCTCCGCCGCAAATTCCGCAAGCCCGAAGCTCATGGAAATGACGTCCGCGCCCGCCTCCGCCGCCGCGTCGATCGCCTCGAACAGCGAATCAATGCGGTTATCCCGCGCAAAAACGCACAATATCCGTGCGTCGGGTGCCGCCGCGTGCGCCCACTCGCAGTCAGCCGCCGCCTCCGCCGCCCACGAACGCACCACCGTCCGCCCACGCGTACCGGACGCGTATAAAAGCGTAAGATCGGTCTGCGGCAAGCAAAAACGCTCGTTGAAACGTGCCGCGTCCTCCCGCAGAGCCGGTGCGTCATACGCCTCGATGAGCGCGACGGTCACGCCCTTTCCGGTATATTCCGTGCCGAAGGCGTACAGCGTTTGCAGATCGTCCGGCACGAGCGGCGGCGTGTCCGTCGGCTCCGTCACGGTGAAAAAGGGGCGCGCCGTGCGGAAAGAAAGCGGGTAGCGAGGCTCGGTCGATACGGTTTTCATGCCCATCCCTCCGTTTTTCCCGATTTAACATAATTTAACATGATTTTCCGCGTGCCGTCACCAAAAAGGCACGCAACGGCTTTACTGTTACTATATGAAATACCGTTGCCGCCTGCCACTTGATTTTTCGGAATACTTGTGGTATAATCTGTCCATAATGGATATATATGTCAATAACCGTCCAAACGAAAGTCCGACAGAAAGAGGTGATTCCCGTGATATCCCCCGACCGTGACGTGCCCGAAACGCCCGAAACATCCGCGTTTTCTCCGTCTCCCGACGAGATCAACCCGGCGTCAACGCTATCGCTTGACCACCGTTACGCCTCCGCCGCGGGCGGTCAACCGGCAGACGCGCCGACAGATGCGCGGGAATCCTCTGCCGAAGAGCGAACAAATGTTCCGTTTGACGACGTTTCACGTGAAACACTGCTTGCCGGCACCTCCTGCACAAAACTCTACCGCATGTTCCGCGCCGACGGACTCAACCGCCGCGAAAGCCGCTATAACGCGCTGTATCTCGTCTGCTCCAACCGCTATGAGCAGTCGGCGTCCGATGTTAAGAAGAAGTACCGCTCGGTGCACGCGCACCCGCATAAGTGGTCGCGCGATAAGTCCAAAACACACCGCCGGAACTTCTGGTGGTTCTCTCTGCGTGCCCTCGAAGCCCTGCCTGCCGCCGCAAAACCCTTTGGGACGGTCGGACGCGCCGTCGGTAAGGTCGGACGCATCCCGCACCATCTGGACAATTCCCTGCGTGCCTTCCGCACGCTCTTCCGCGTGCTGGGGAAAGCCGTCCTGCCCGCCGCCGCCGTGCTGTCGGTACTGCTCGCGGGTTCCTTTATCGCCTCGCACACCGCGCCGTCCTACGCGCTCGGCGTGTATGTGGACGGCGAATACGTCGGCAATACGCAGAATATCGCCGACATTACCGCCATCAAACGCCAATACGAGGCTTCCCTCGGCGACGCCTACGGCACGCCCGTCATCCTGCAATGCCACATCACCTACGCACCGCAGCCGCTTGACGAAAGCCGCCGCATCCTGCCGGGCGACACCTCTATCTTCAATGCCTATATGGAGACCTACACCTCCCACGGTTACGGGCTTTACGTTGACAACAAGCTCGCCGCCGTCACCGAGGTCGCCCGCTTTGCCAACGACGCCGTCAAGGATTACAAGACCAAGCTCAAACTCAACTATATGCGCTATTATCAGACCGACGTGCCGGATGATTTCGTCTTTCACAACAACATCACCGTCATCGACGGCAAGTACCCCAAATCGTACTTCCTCTCGGAAAACGAACTGCGCAGTCTGTTCGGGCTTGCCCCGAAAGGCGAATCGGGCACGGAGGACGGGGAGGATTTCTCCTACTCGCAGAAGCTCGACTATTCGGGCGTGGAGAGCACCTCAAACGATCCCGAAAGCGATTACGCCGCCACCTTCCTCAATTCCTCCCTCGAAACCGACGTGTCGGTGGACGTTCTGCTCGTGCGTGAGGAACAACAGATCGAGGTCAAGGCATACGAAACGGAATACGAATACGACGATACCCGCTACGAGGGCGTCCGCCGCACCTTACGCGAAGGACGGGACGGGCGCACACGCCGCCGCTACCGCGTGACGTACAGCGAAGACCGCATCGTCAGCCGCGAGCTCATTGACGAAGAAGTATTAAGCGAGGCGCAGAACCGTCATGTGTGCATCGGCACAAAACCTCTGCCGGAAGGGTTACGCAGTGCTCTGCCGACCGGCACCTACATCTATCCCTACGACGGGCTCATCACCAGCGTCTTCGGCTGGCGTATCCTCGGCAACAGCAACGATTTCCACCAGGGACTCGACATCTGCGGGCCGCGCGGCGGCATCATCGTCGCCGCCGACGGCGGTGAGGTCATCGAGGCGGGCGTTTCCCGCGGCTACGGCAACTACGTCAAGATCCGCCACAACGAGACCGTCGTCACGCGCTACGCGCACTGTGACTCCATCCTCGTGAGCGTCGGCGACTACGTCGCGCAGGGCGACGCCATCGCCACCCTCGGCGATACCGGCAACGCCACCGGCGTACACGTCCACTTTGAGGTCATCTCGGACGGCGCCACGGTCGATCCGCTTCCGTATATGTCGGGCGCGCTTTCCTACTATCTGCTCGATTGAGGTCGCACTATGAAAAACAGCGGTTTTGTCACGTTTTTTCGTCATCTGCACACCATAAACGCGCACAAGCGGCGCGTTTTCCGGCTATGCGTGCTCGCCGGCATCCCTTTTCAGGGGCTGACGCACGATCTGTCCAAATACTCACCGACGGAGTTCTTCGAAAGCGTGCGCTACTACAACGGCGGCGTGCGTTCGCCCTATGCGCGGGAAAAGAACGAGATCGGCTACGCGCCGGGCTGGCTTCACCACAAGGGGCGCAACAAGCATCATCACGAATACTGGTACGACGCGGGTTCGCCGCAGAAAAGCGCTCCCATGCCGTTCAAATACTTCGCGGAGATGGTATGCGACTGCATCGGTGCGAGCCAGAACTATTTAGGCAAGGACTTCACGCTTGCGTCACCGCTCGCCTATTTAGAGCGGGTAACGGTAAAAATGCCGGTACATCCGGGCATTCTCGCCGCATTACGCGAGGTTTTCACCGAACTGCCGGAAAGCGGACTGCGTGAAACGCTCCGCAAGCCGCATCTGAAAGCGATATACGACCGCAATATGCTCTGTCCGCAGACAGAGGGGAGGCTTTTATCGTGAAAACTCATGTTTCACGTGAAACAATCCTACACGAAACCGATTTCTGCGTCGTCGGAGGCGGACTTGCCGGTCTGTGCGCCGCCGTCGCCGCCGCCAGAAAGGGCGTTAAGACGGTTCTTGTGCAGGATCGCCCCATGCTCGGCGGCAACGCGTCGAGCGAGGTGCGTATGTGGGTGCGCGGCGCGCACGGCGAAAATAATAAGGAATCCGGCATCATCAGCGAGCTCGATCTCGAAAACAGCTATAAAAACCCGACGATGGACTTCGCCCTGTGGGACAGCGTGCTGTACGGCATGGCGGCAAAAGAGAAGAATCTGACGCTGCTGCTCGACACCACCTGCCTCGACGCCGAGACCGACGGCGATACCGTCGTCAGCATCACCGCATGGCAGTTGACGACGTATACCTTCCACACCGTCGAAGCCGCCGTCTTCGCCGATTGCTCGGGCGACAGCGTCCTCGCGCCGCTCACCGGCGCCAAATGGACGAAGGGACGCGAGGCACGGCACGAATTCGGCGAATCCATCGAGCCGGAGCAGGCAGACCTCAAAACCATGGGCAACAGTTGTCTCATGCAGGTGCGCGAAACAGCGCATAAGGTCGATTTTATCAAGCCCGAATGGGCGTACACCTACGAGACGGACGACGATCTGCCGCGCCGCGACCACTCCTTGAAGGAGACCGCCACCAATTTCTGGTGGGTGGAGATCGGCGGCGAAGGCGATGCGCTGGGCGACGCCGAGAAAAACAAGGATGAACTGCTCAAAATCCTCTTCGGCGTGTGGGATCACATCAAAAATCACGGGGATCACGGCGCCGACAACTGGGCGGTGGACTGGGTGGGCTTCCTGCCGGGCAAGCGCGAAACGCGCCGCTACATCGGCCCGCACGTGCTGACGCAGAACGACGTCCAAGCGGGCGGCGTCTTTGACGACGTGATCGCCTACGGCGGCTGGTCGATGGACGACCACAATCCCGCCGGGTTCTATCATCCCGGCAACCCCACCACCTACCACGATGCGCCGTCGCCCTACGGCATCCCCTTCCGCTCGGTGTACTCGGTCAACGTCCGCAACCTTCTCTTTGCCGGGCGCAACATCAGCGCCACGCACGCCGCGCTCTCCTCGACGCGCGTCATGGCGACTTGCGCCATCCTTGGGCAAGCCGTCGGCAACGCGGCGTATCTCTGCCGCAAATACGACTGTTTTCCCGCCGACATTTCGGCGCATCACATCGCCGAATTACAGCAGGAGATCCTCTACGACGGCTGTTATCTGCCCGGCGTCAGGCGCATCATTCCCGACGTGACCTTACGGGCATCGCACAATCTCACGCCCGACGAGGCGTCCCGCCTCTTTTCCGGCGTCGAGCGCCCCAAGGGCGGATGCCAGTATGTTTCACGTGAAACAGGCGAATGTGTCGAGCTTGCCTTCCGCGAGCCGGTCGACGGCACCGTGCGTATCGTGTTCGACCCGGATTATTCGCGGCTTTCGGTGTCGGACGACGGCGAAATACGGCAGTTTTCCATGCGGTGCAATATCCCGCTGTCGCTTGTGCCCGTGCGGATGCCCGCTAATCTCGCCAAGGCGTTTACGCTGTCCGCCGTCTATGCCGACGGCTCGGAAAAAGTTTTGTGTCAATGCGAAGCCAACTATAAGCCGTTTTGGTTCTGCCCGACGGGCGGCGCCGTGCGCGCCGTCAAGCTCGTCTGCCGCGGCGGCTGGCAGAGCTCGGTGACGAATCTGTACGATTTCTCGTTTACACCTAATAAATAAATAGGAAGAAAAAATCGCACCGCCTCGCCGGGAGAATCCCGGTGGGGCGGTTTTTTTTACTTGACAAAACAGGAAAAATATGGTAAAATCAGGATGCTACACAGATCGAATATCGGAAGTCAGGGGTATTTTTCTCTTTTTCGGAGGGATATCCGTATCCCGCTATACACATTTTCCCGCAAAATTAGGTAAAAGTGCCGGTTCTGCGGGTTTGAATGTGTGAAAGCCCCGCTTCTGATTGATTTGTGTAGCAGCAACAACGGGAGCCGGCATTTTTCGGTGCGTCTCTTGTGTTGAGGCGCACTTTTTTGTTTTTCCGGGACGTCCCTTTTATTTTTCGTATAAAAAATATAATAAAAATATACAACCGCAAAGGAGAACACGCCATGAAGAAAAAACTCATTGCCCTTCTGCTCGCCGCATCGATGCTGATCACCGGACAACTGCCGGTGCTTGCCGCCGTCGAGCTCGACCTGCCCGAATCCGCGGAGGAATTCGCCGGAACGGGAGAAACGGAAAAGGCACAGACAGAAGAAAAAGAGCAGACCGACGAGGGCACACTTGCCGCCGTCGATCCCGCCACGCTTGGCGTCGGCGCATACGGCAAAGAAGTCGATTGCGGAGGCGACGGTTTCTTCATCATGGACGGCGTTCTGTACCGCACAGGTGCGGAAGACGCATCGGCGATCGTGGCGAGGGACGTCACCTGGCTGGTCGCCAAGGGCGGCGTGCTGTACTATGCGAAGACCGTCGGCTATAACACCGATATTCACACATTCGAGCCGAAAACGGGCGACGACAGCGTGCTCGTGCGCGTTTTCGTGCCGGTCGAGGCGTTCGACGTATACGGAAACGACGTATATTATCTGTATAACGGCGAGGTCGCTAAGGTGAACACCGTCACCGGCGAGGATGCCACCGTCTGCTTTGACCCGACCATGACGGCGTTCTACGTCGAGGACGGGGATGTGGTAGAAGCCACAATAGATGACGAGGAGCCCCTCATTAGCGAAGCCGAATTGGCGGCGGTTAATACCTCAAAGTATGATAATGTGATTGTCGATAGAACTTTTTGGTACTGGCCCGCTCAGCAAGGAACTATTAATTGGAATAATATTAATAGTTTGTTTGGATACCGTACGTACAATAACGGGACCTGGCATGGAGGAATAGACATTCCGGTCGACCATGTAAAAGTATATGCCAGCAAGCCCGGAATTGTGATAGCTACAAATAATGGGTGCAGCGCCACCAAAAACACTAAATGTGGGTGCAATGAATCAAGAGGTAATTATATTACAATCTATCACGGCAAAATTTATTGGGAAAACCCCGATACAAATCAAGTTGAACTTGTCCCGATATACTCAACATATATGCATTTACAGCAAAATTCATTAAAGGTAGCTGTCGGAGATGAGGTGCAAATGGGACAAGAAATTGCAATATCAGCTGGTTCTGGACACGGAGACAAAAACGGATATGGGTTACATTTGCATTTTCAGTTAAATGTAAATAAAGTGCACGGTAGTGGCTCAGAAAAGAATCTTAAACACTATTTCATTTCAACTATACCTGTTGAAAGTCAAATGGCTGCAAGCAAAGAAGAAGCAAACAAAAAGGGTATATTATATGAAACCTCGAATTCAGACATTGATGGCTTGAAACTACGAACTCATTCAATTCAATACACTTTTTCCACCTGCTCCCACACCTTCACCGAAAACAAAAACGGACACTGCGACAATCCCGAATGCAATTTTGTGTTCGACTACAAAGGCACCAAAACTTACGACGGCGTCGGCGTATACGTCACAAAGTATACAACAAAACTGTTCCGTCCCTCGATCAACCTGTATGCCGAGCCGTATATGAAGAGCACGGTCAAGAATTCCGGCAAATTTGAAAGCCTGGTGATCGTCGGGCGCGTGACAAACGCACTCGGCAACGTCTGGTACGAGACCGATAAGGGACTGTTTCTGAGCGAAAACACCCTGAACGATGCGATGGAATATTCACCGCTCCTCAACCAGATCCTCTTCGAAAACATCAATTCCCCCGACACCTCCGCACCGATCAAAAAAAAGCCGTTCGAGCTGAGTGGTACCATTAAGTCCACCAAGCTGAACATCGACAAAATCACCGGCAGCATCATCGACGCCAACACCGAAGCAGTTGTTCAGACACAGGACGATAAATGCACGACGAATTACAAAGAGTATAAGATCGACAAAAGCATCATCAATTCCAATCTGAAATTCGGCTCCTTAAAAGACGGCAGTTACTATCTGAAATACGACGTTGTGGCAGGCGGCAAAACGTCCACATGGAAATCCGAAACCTTCACCGTCGGCACCAATCCCCCGCCCGTCACCGTTTACTATTGCACGGCGCCGACCTTCTCCCCCTATACCGCCTCTCACGGGCAGGGCGTCCGCCTTTCCTGCGCACAGAGCGGCGCCAAGATCTACTACACCGTCAACGGCGGCGCCGAACAGTCCGGCACCGATCTCTTCTTCACCGAAGAGGGCTCCTATAACATCCGCGCATGGGCGACCCGCAGCGGCATGGAAACAAGCTCTGTCGTCAGCTACACCGTCACCGTTGCCCGCTCGGCTGCTCCCGTCTTCGGCGAGATCGTCTACGCTCCGTCCGAGACATACGTCACATTAAGCGGCAGCGGCAACGTCTATTACACCACCGACGGCTCGACGCCGACCGAATCTTCTTCCCTCAACCCCGGCCGCATCGTGCTGACCGGCAACACCACCATCAAGGCGATCGCCGCCGAATACGGCAAGCAGATCAGCCCCGAAACCCTTGACATCGTTTACGTTTCCGCGCCCGACGCGACGACCGTATACTCCGCAAACGACCGCAAGGTCGCTCAGGGACGCGCCGTCAGCGTTTCATGGGATGCAAGCGCACGCGCCGCAAGCTATACGGCGATCCTCCGATATGGCGGCTCTATCTGTGAAACCTGCGAAACACAGGGCACGTCCGCCACGTTCTCTCTGCCGAACGCCGGCACGTACAGCATCACCGTCCGTGCCGAAAACTCGATCGGCAGCAGTGCCGAAAGCGCACCGATCACCTTTGAATCCGTCGCGCCGCTGACCGTCACCTTCGTTGACCGCGTCGTGCGCGAGAACGGCATCACCGATCAGACCGTGTCGGACATCCAGTTCAACCTTGACACGCACTACGGCAGCTCCGTCAGACGCGTCGAGGGCACTGTCATTTCCCGACAGAAGGTCGACTACGGCTCCAAGCCCGTCCGTCCGGCAACGACGGTAAGAGAGGGCTTTACCTTTGCCGGATACAGCGATGAAATGTATCTGCCCGTCTATCAGGACACCACCGTCGGCGTCCTGTTCGAGGTAAACTTTTATCCCGTCGAATACTTTGACGTCACCGAATCGAACGAGCGCCGCAGCATCAGCCGCCAGAACGTGTACTACACCGGCAGTGCCGTGCGCCCGGACAACGTGACGGTGCCCGCCGGGTACGTTTTCGCCGGCTGGAACATCGACGGCAACAGCAAGTGCACCGACGACAGCTTTGTCTGCGGCCCCATGAGCCTTGATGCGGCGTTCAAATGGGGCAACGAAGATCTGCCCGTCGTCGTCTCGATCTCCGGCGTGACGCGTAAGAACAAGTCCTACGCCGTGTCCGTCCGCGTCAAAAACAATCCGACGCACACCACGCAGGGACGGCTTGTCACGGTGTTATACACCTCGACCGGCAAGATGGTTTACACGCAGATGGACGATCTCGACCTTGACCTCGGCAAACTGAACGATTGGACCGAGAAGGTCGTGGAACTGAATTACACCGAGAAGATACACCACGTGTGCGCCTACGTTCTCGCCGTAGATGACGGCAAAACGAGCGGAATGCTGTCGGAAGAAGCCTCCTTTGAAGGCTGGACGCCGGCAGAAGGCTCCGACTTCAAATATTGGAGCGATTGGAGCGCCTGGCAGACGGAGCTCGTCACGGCAGACGAAAACACGCAGGTCGAGCTGATGACGCTCTATATCTACAACGATCTGGAAACGACGACCAGCACGACAAACAATTATCTTGCCGGATACGGCTCCTATACCTACCGGGACACCTACGTGGGCAATTTCTCCGGCTGGTCGCGCTCGGAATACGCCTCCGTCGACAACGTCAGTCTGAAACGAGACGTGGAAAGACGATACGTCGAGCCCACCTATAAAACACAGTACCGCTACGGGCGCTGGACAAACGGTGCGCACACCGTAATGTGCCCCGATTGGGGAGGAGATAAATTCGGCGGCTCCTGGAGAATCGAATATACGGCGTGGAGCGACACTCAAAATTATACCTGGAACTGGAAGAGCGACAAAGGAAGACCCGCGATTTCCTATTGTACCAATCATTCACACAACCATTATGCCGTCAACTTCTATGATCCGAGCGACAACTCCGATTGTTGGTATCAACGCTACGTCACCGGCTACAACGACGTCTGGTACTGGGAAGAGACGCAGCAGGTGCAGACGGGCGGCGGATACTATGAGTACCGCTACCGTGACACCACCTATACTTACCACTTCTCCCGCTGGGGAGACGAATACGTCACGGAAACACCTGTCTATGCCAGCAGTACGCGCCGCGTCACGTCGACGAAAAATTACCGTTACAAGACGGCGAGCCTGATCGACAAGTCCACGGAATCCCCCGATGTGTGGACACATCATTTTTCCGGCGTTATCTCCAACACTTCTTCCTCCTTTGCCGGCAAAAAAGCCGTCGCCATGATCTATAAACGCACCAACACCGACCCGACGGAAGCCCAAATGGAATACGTCAAGCAGATCGTCATCGGCAGCGGCAACACCTTTGACTTTACCGCCAACACCCGCGAGGCTCCCGACTACGTCAAGAAAACCGGCGACTTTATCGTCTGCCTTGCCATTGAAGGCTGTAACAGGCTGATTAACGTGGACGTCTTCGAGCAGCCGCGCCCGCAGTATACTGTGACCTTCTCGCTTCCGGACGGCAGCGTCTTTGCCACGAAGACCGTTTCGGAGGGCGACAGCCTCGACGTCAACGAGATCGGGATCCCGTCCGTGACCGGAAGCCGGTTTGTCAAGTGGGACAGATCCGTTGTCAACATCACCGAAAACATCAGCACCGTCGCCATCATGACGCCGGAGCCCTGCTTCGCTGTCTACGTTGATCACGTCAACGAGACCGCAGAGATCGTGCAGTACCGCTACGGCGATCCGCTGTCCCTGCCGACGCCCGCTTATCACGAGGGCAAGAAATTTGTCCGCTGGGATACCGGAGACGATATGACCATCCGCGCGAACCGCATCATTACCGCCGTGTGGGAGGACGTAGTCTATACCGTCACCTTCCGCGACTTTGACGGAAACGTTGTCGGACAGCCTCAATCCGTCGCTCACGGACATGCCGCAACGCCGCCCGCCATGTGCGAAAAGAACGGCGTACCTTATGCATGGGACGTCAGCGCAAAGCAATGGTGGAACGTGACGGAAGACATGGATGTCTACCCGTACGAGCCGATACAGTATACAGCGGCACCGCCGACCATCAGCTTCCCCACCGACGAGACCTGCAGTATGTTTGAAGCCGTTCTCAGCACGGAGGAACGCGACGGAAAAATATACTACGCCTTCTCCGAGATCACGGAGACAGACGCCGCCACATACCTGGCACAGCACGAACACGAATACTTTGACAAGGAGGACGACGCGTCGCCTGCCGCCTCTCTGCTCGCGGATGAGGAAGAGCCCGGCGAAGAGTTCCTTGAAGAAGATTACGGTCCCTCCGCCATCGACTTTATCGAAGAATATACCGAGCCGCTGACGATATACGCAGGCGACGTCCTGTACGCCTTTTCCGTCAGCGCGGACGGCAATATCAGCCCGATCGCCGTGTTTGCGTATGATCCCGACGACAGGACAGACAGCGGCGCCGTCATTTCCGAATACCTTCCGAGCGACGAAAGCCAGCAGATCCTCCTGCCGCGTATCAGAGCATACGTTGGGGATACGGTACAGATTCCGATGACCATCAAGAACAACCCGGGGCTTACCGATCTGACGCTGATCCTGCATTACGACACGGCAAAACTGACGCTGACGAATGCCGTCGGCGGCGACGTGTTCGGCGAGGGCGGCTTCTCGTATGACGTCCGTCCGGACGGAAGCGGCAAGCTGTCGTGGCATTCCGATACGGTACGTGATGCGGACGGCGTATTGGCAACGCTGTCCTTCACCGTGGACGCCGACTGCGACGGTACGATGCTGGAAACAGAGTATGAAAGCGCTTCCGACGGAGAAGAAGACAGGTACTTCTATCTCGGCAAGGGTGGCATCACCATGACAAAGGGCGACCTCAACGGCGACGGCGAGGTGGACTACAACGACGCCATCCTCATTCTGAAGCATGACGTCGGCATCGCGCCTCTGCCGGAGAACGCGCTGTCCGCGGCGGACGTCAACGGTGACGGAGAAGCGGATTTTGCCGATGCCATCCGGATTCTGATGATCGACGCGGGACTTGCCGCATAACGGAAAGAGGGATATCAAATGAAACATACACGGTTATTTTTACGCACGGCGCGGCTGATCGCGGCCGCCGCCGCGGTCGTATTCGTGATGATGCTCGTATCGGTCGGGTGTCTGGCGGAAAGAAGCGTGATTGCCGACGGTTCCTGCGGAGAAAACCTGACGTGGGTGCTGTATGATGACGGTGAGCTTGTCATCAGCGGAAGCGGGGCGATGAACTCAGACCCGTGGCAAAACTATCAAACTTATATCAAAAATGTCGTGATAGAAAATGGTGTGACCAGCATCGGTTTCTGGGCGTTCAGCGGTTACACCGGGCTGACAAGCATCACCATCCCGGACAGCGTGACGAGCATAGGATACATGGCGTTCCGGAACTGCACCGGGCTGACAAGTGTCACCATCGGAAACAGCGTGACGAGCATCGAAAGCTATGCGTTCAGCCATTGCACCGGGCTGACAAGTGTCACCATCGGAAACAGCGTGACGAGCATCGGTGGCGGGGCGTTCGAGTACTGCACCGGGCTGACAAGCATCACCATCCCGGACAGCGTGACGAGCATCGAAACACATGCGTTCTACTACTGCTCCGGGCTGACAAGTGTCACAATTGGAAACGGCGTGACGAGTATCGGAGACAAGGCGTTCTACGGCTGCTCAAAACTGAAAGACGTCTATGTCACCGACGTTGCGGCTTGGTGTAACATTGATTTTTATGATTATAATTCCAATCCGTTTTACTATGCAAGCAATCTGTACGTCAATGGAAAGCTGACCACAGACCTTGTAATCCCCGCTGGCGTGAAGAGTATTAAAAAGTATGCGTTCTACGAATGTACCGGTTTGACAAGCGTCACCATTCCGGACAGTGTGACAAGCATTGGAGACGTGGCGTTCTTTTGGTGCACCAGGCTGACAAGCATCTCCATTCCGGACAGCGTGACAAGCATAGGAGCCTCTGCGTTCCGGAACTGCACCGGGCTGACAAGTGTCACCATCGGAAACAGCGTGACGACCATCGGAGACCGGGCGTTCTACGACTGCACCGGGCTGACAAGTGTCACCATCGGAAACAGCGTGACGACCATCGGAGACCAGGCGTTCTACGACTGCACCGGGCTGACAAGTGTCACCATCCCCCACGGCGTGACGAGCATCGGAGCACATGCGTTCTTCGGTTGTTCCAAACTGACAAGCATCACCATTCCGGACAGCGTGACGAGCATAGGAGAATATGCGTTCTGCTACTGCTCCGGGCTGACAAGTGTCACAATTGGAAACGGCGTGACGAGTATCGGAGACAAGGCGTTCTACAACTGTAACGCATTAAATTCCGTCACTTATTACGGAAGCCCCGCCGAATGGCAGAAAATCACGGTCGGCGACGGCAACACGCCTCTGACCGGCGCTTCTTTCACGTACATCTGTGACCTCACCGTCACCTACGTCAAAGCCAACGGCGCGACCTCGGTGTCGAAAACCTCGTACGTCGCACAGCCGAACGAGTCGGTCGACCTCACCCCCACCGCGACCAGAGCGGGCTGGACGTTCCTCGGCTGGAACACCGACGTTAACGCGACGGTGCCGCTGACCTCCCTTATCGTCATGGACGATATCACGCTCTATCCGATTTTCGAAAAAACCGTCAGGGTGAACTTCTATGCCGGAAACGAAGCACTGTCGGAAAGCCGGGACGTTACGTTCTGCAACAATGAAACGTCCGCTCCGGTAACGGTTCCCGCCATCCCCGCCTTCGGCAGTTACACGCCGGTCGGCTGGACGACGGCATCCACGATCTCGGCGGCATCCACCGTCCCGACCTACGACGTGGGCAGTACCGTGGATATTTCCGAAAACACCACCCTGTATGCAAAATATACCAACATGGTCTCCTTCGCCTACGATTACGGCGACGAGTTCACTTCGCCTGCCGCCGAAACCTTTACGCAGACCTATCTTGCTTCCGGCGCGCGGACTGCCAAGAGCTTCACGCTTGCCGCCGCGCCGTCCTCCGACCGCACCTTCAAAGGATACCGCCTCAACGACGCCCAGACGCTCAAAGCGAGCGGCACGACCGTTTCCGTTGACGCCGACACCGTCGCGTACGCCGTCTGGCAGGATCGCACCGAAACACCGCACATCTCCGTCGGAGAAGACACCGACCGGCGCAAGGTCGTCTCGATCTCCTGCGCCGAAGCGGGAAGCAAAATTTACTATACCCTAGACGGCACCGAGCCGACCGTTTCGAGCGCCGTTTACACACAGCCCGTCACGGTAACGGGGTACACGAATCTTACCGTGAAAGCCATCGCCGTTCTCGACGGCAAGGCACGCAGTTCGGTTTCCTCCGCCTCCGTTGCCCTCAACCGCCTTATCTCGCCCGTCGCCACGGCGGAAGGCTCCCTTCCGGCGGGGACACCTGTCAGTCTGTACGCCTCCGAAGGCACCGTCATCCGTTATACGACCGACGACACCGAGCCGACGGCGGCAAGCCCCGTATACGACGCTCCCGTCACCGTTTCCGAAGCGATGACGATCAAGGCGGCGGCTTTCCGCGACGGCTTCTTGACGAGCGAGACGGCGCCGTTCCACTATGATCTGTTGAATCCCGCACTGCCCTTCTATACCGTTTCGGCAAAGAATACCGCCGACGGTACGCTGACGGTCACCGTCAGTCTGTCTGAAAATGCAGGCGCCGCAGGCGGCAGTTTCAATCTGATCTACGATAATACCGCCGTCCGCGTGATCGGCAGTGAGGTCGGCCCGTTTGCGCGCGGTGCCAATCCCACCGTCAACACGGGATACAACAATCATGCGGTCCGTTTGGTCTTTGCCGGAGCCGGAACGCTTGCCGGCGGCGGAGATCTGCTTTCCGTGACCTTTGCCGTTACCGATCCGGCGCGGCTTGCCGTACCGTTTTCCCTTGAAAACGGCAAACTTTCCGACGCCGATGCCAAGGCAATCGCCGTACAGCACGTAAACGCTTCCGCCGTTCTTTTTCCGGGCACCGGAAACACGGTGATCGGCGACGTCAACGGCGACGGCGAAGCCGATTTCTCCGATGCCCTGCTCATCCTGCGATATGACGCGGGACTGGTAACGCTTTCGGACGCGCAGAAAAAGCTCGGCGATACCGATCACGACGGCGAAACGGACTTTGCGGATGCTCTGCGCATCCTGCGTTATCATGCGGGACTGATCCCGTCGCTCGGATGAGCAAAGCGGTGAATGCCATGAAAAATAAACATTTGATCGGCAAACGGCAAATCATATCCGCCTTGACCGTGATTCTTGTCTCTCTGTTGTTTTCCGTCGGTGCATATGCCGCGCAGGCTTCGCTTTCCTGCGGCGGCGTGCAGGACGGGCAGGTGACCGTGTCCGTCATGCTTTCTTCCGACAGCCGTATTGCCGCCGGCAGTCTCGATCTTGTCTACGACAATACCGTTTTGTCCGTTTCGGCGGCTTCCGCAGGTACTCTTGCCGCCGGGGCAAATCCCGTCGTCAACCCCGCTTTCGCGGCCGATACCGTCCGCTTCGTCTGGTGCGGCACGAGCGGCATCACCCAAAGCGGAGCGTTGTTGAACGTCACGTTCGATATTCTTGACGGCAGTGCCGAAAAGACGGTTTTCCGCGTACCGGTCTTCAAGGCGGAGACCGCCGACGGAATCCGTCTTGCCCCGACGGTCGAAGATCTCGTCTGCCCGCTCGGCTCGTACACGTACACCGTCACGGTATCGGCACCGGAAACCGCTGTTTCCGGCGAAACGATCGACGTTTCCGTCCTGCTTCCCGCCGGTACCGGCGAAGCCGCCGGCAAGCTGTCGCTGTTTTACGACAACGCCGCCCTGCGGCTGCTTTCCGTTTCTCCCGGAGAAGCCGTGGAGGGATTTAATCCCATCGTCAACCCGCAATACGGTGAAAATACCGTTTGCCTTGTCTGGTCCGCCGCGAACAAGGTGCAGACCGACGCCGGAACGCTTCTGAACGCATCGTTCGAGGTAGTACTGTTACCGGAGGGAACGGCTGTCTTCTCGGTCGAAGGACGTATGACCGACGCCAAAGGGCAGAATGTTCCCGCCGTGTTTACCGGAATTTCCGTCCGTCTCAACAGCGTCCGCACGCTGACGCTCGATCCCAACGGCGGCAGCGGAAATCCGACCGTGCAGAGCGTGCCGACCGGGACGGAGATCACTCTGCCTTCCCTTGTCCGTTCCTATTATGTATTTCTCGGCTGGTCGGCGTCAAAAACGGCGACCGCACCGACCTTCCTCGCAGGTGAAACGTATACCGTTTCGTCCGATGCCGTCCTGTATGCCGTCTGGCGCAAGCCGGCGATCGCCATGTCCACCACCAAAAGCTTCGGCACCGATATTTCCACGACCGTCATGCTGGACAACAGCATCCCGGACGGCAGTCTTATCGTTATCGCGTATTACGATGCGGACGGACGTGTCGTTCTGACAGTATTCCGGTATGCTTCCGGCGGCAAGGTGAATTATTCCTTTGAGGGCAATCGTGCGCTCGCAAGCCGCATCATAAGAGCCGACGCCTTTGCATTCGCCTCGGCGGAAACGCTGAAACCGTTATCGGATCACGCGGAATACAGAGGCTTTTTGAGTGTTTTCTGACACAAACACCGTACAAAGGGGAGGGATCATCCTTGCGGAAAAGAATCACCGTTTTTGCCGTATCGGTGTTTACGGCTCTTATCCTCGCTCTCGCGGCAAACGCGGCGGGGCTTACCGCTTCGGCGGCATACGACGATACGCACGGGATCGTAAGCATAAGCGTCCTGCTTGACGGGAACGATATACACGGGTGCAGTTTTCTGCTGACGTACAACCGGGACGTTTCCTTTGTGTCGGCAGAGTCCGGCATCGGTGCCATGCTCACGTCCAACGGTTCCTACGCCGCGCAGACGGCAAAAATCTCGCTTGTGAGCGCACAGCCGCTCCCGACGGACGTGCCGGTCGTTCTTGTCGCTTTTGACGTGTCCGCATTTTCCGGAAAAACGGCGACGTTTACGCTTTCTCAGATCAAAACCGCCGACAGCCACGGCGAGAAAACGACGCTTGCGGATACCGTATGCCGCGCAGACCTGCCCACTGCGCGATCATCGGAGCAACCCATGGGAAAAGAAGGGATCGGCTGGCATTACGTAGAGTCGGGCACATCGCAAATCGGAGGCGGTGCCGTCTCCGCAAAGGAAAGCGAACCTGAAACGCCCGATACGCCCGACACGCCCGAGCCGGTCATTCCGCCGTCCGAACGGCAGATCGTGCTGACCATCGGTGAAAAAGCAGCGCTCGTTTTCGGGCAGACAATCGAAAACGACGTGGCGCCCGTCATCGTACACGACCGC
Source organism: Eubacteriales bacterium (assembly GCA_045598975.1). Classification (GTDB taxonomy): domain Bacteria; phylum Bacillota; class Clostridia; order Oscillospirales; family CAG-382; genus UMGS882. The sequence goes on along the minus strand of JAZRVE010000011.1, from coordinate 15,351 downwards.
ACCATGCTTCCGGCACGCTTTGTGGCGGAAAACCTCGGTGCAAAAGTCGAATGGGATGAAGCGGACGGCGGCGTTGTTACCATTACCGGGGAGTCCGTCGTGATCGTTCTCCATATCGGCAGGGACACCGCGACAGTAAACGGAAAAGACATCGTCCTCGATTCGCCGCCCTTTATCGAAAACGACAGAACTTATACCCCGCTTCGCTTTATTGCCGAACATCTCGGCGCATCGGTCGAATGGATCGAACAAACACAGAAAGTTGTTATTACAAAAGCATAGTTCATGTTTCCCGCGCCGCGATGCGGCGCGGTTTGAAAAAACGGCAGAACAGGAGTCGCCCGCCATTTCTGGCGGGCGACATTTTTCTCTTGCAAAATCGGGAAATGTGTGGTATAATAGATACTGAATGAATCTGTCGGAAGGAGGCATCCCGCATGAACATTCTTCTTTGTGCGGGCGGTGTTATCGCCGTCGCGGCTCTGCTTGCGGTCTCCTTCGCGGCAGGACGGTACCGCGAACGCAAGATCCAACGAAAAATAACAGCCGATACCCTCGCCGATACCGTCCACGACCTGCGCTCGCCGCTGACTGCCATCAAGGGCTTCGCCGACGCTCTGCGCGAGGATAAGATCCCGCCGGACAACCGGGATCACGCCCTTTCGGTCATTTCCGAGGAGGCGGACAGGCTTTCCCGCCTCACCGGCGCACTTCTCGATGTTTCCCGCCTCGCTTCCGGAAAGAAAATCCCGCAGAAAACCGTCTTTGACGTGCAGGAAACGGTAAGACGGGCGGCGCTGTCCCTTGAACTGCGCATGGAAGAAAAAAAGCTGACGTTCGTGCAGGACGCGAAAGACGAAAAAACGCCCGTGCTGTCGGACGAGGACGCCGTGATGCAGGTACTTTGCAATCTGCTCGATAACGCCGTCAAATTCGCCGACGAAGGCACCGCCGTCACCGTTTCGGTGAGCGGGAAAAACGCCTCTCACGTTGAGATTTCCGTGCACAATTTCGGAAAAGGGCTGACGGAAAGTCAGAAAAAGCAGGTCTTCGACCGCTTCTTTCAGACCGATCTCTCTTCCTCCGCCGGACTTACGCCCAAAAAAGCCGGCGTCGGACTCGGGCTCTTCATCGTCAAGACAAAGCTCGACGCCCTCGGCGAACACATCGCCGTTTCCGGCACGCCCGGCACCGACTGCCGCTTTACGTTTACGCTTACAAAGCCCACACCGTGATCTTTCCGCCGAAAGGAGTTTTCCGCCATGGGTGACAGTTCCTATATTTTTCCCATCGAGCATCTCGCCTCGTGCTTCCGGATGCTGCCCGGCATCGGGCGTAAAAGCGCATACCGGCTTGCTTTTGCCGTATCGGACATGACGGATGCGCAGGCGGAAGAGTTTGCGGGCGCCATCCGCGAAGCCAAAAAAAGCATCCGGCTGTGCTCGGTCTGTCAGAATCTGTCCGACGCCGAGATCTGCCCCATCTGCGCCGATCCCAAAAAAGAAAAGAACGTCATCTGCGTGGTGGAAGATCCGCGAGACGTGGCGGCTTTCGGGCGCATCGGCGAATATAACGGCGTGTTCCACGTGCTCGGCGGGCTTTTGTCGCCGCTCGACGGCAAAACGCCGGAAAATCTGAAAATAAAAGAGCTCATGAAACGCGTCGAAGCGCTGTTGAACGAGTTTCCCGCGGAAAATATCGAGATCATCCTCGCCACCGACCCCACCGTCGAGGGCGACACCACCGCCATGTATCTGTCAAGGCTCATCAAGCCGTTCGGCGTGCGCGTTTCCCGTCTCGCCTACGGCATCCCGGTCGGCGGGGATCTGGAATACGCCGACGACGTCACGCTCTCCCGGGCACTTTCGGGACGCAATGAATTATAGTTTTCGAGAAAGAGAAAGAGCATTACTCTTATGAAACCGATTTCCGATACCTCCCGCCCGTCACCGGACAAAAACAGGAAAAATGCCGCAAGCAAGCGGAATTTTCTGCTCGATTTTCTGTTCGTCGCGGGGTTTGTGGTGATCCTTACGCTGTTCGGGCTGTTGTTTTTGTTCCTTCCCAAAAAGGAAGTATCCGAAAAAGAGCAGCGCGCTCTTGCCGGGATGCCGCCGTTTTCGGCGGAGACGCTTTGGGACGGCTCGTACGCGGCAGGACTCGACGCCTATGTTTCCGATAATCTGCCGTTCCGGGACTTTTTCGTGGAAAGCAAGTTCGGCATGGAGGACTTGCGCGGTGTGCGGTACCGCAATGTGAAATATTACGGCACGGAAAATGCGGAGAGTGCAGACGCGGCAGGTACGGCGGATACGGCGACACCGACCGACGTCTCGCTGCTTTTGTATCAAAAAGACGGACTTGAAAAAATGTTTGCGGCGGAAACGCCGAAAGGCGTACCGTCTCTTGAAAAAATAGACCTTAACGATCCGTATTACGCCGAATCCGGCAGTCAGATGCAGCAGTTTCTGGACACGTCGGGGCTCAAAGCGAAATTCGAGGACTACCAAAACCTCGAAAAAGAAGAGCTGACCGGCGAAAAGCGCGGTGCGCTGTTCGTCGTCGGCGATACGGCGCTCGAAATATTCGGCGGTAGCGAGCGCATTTCCCTCGATTACGCCGATGTCGTCAACGCCTACGCCGATGCGCTCGGCAAGGGCGTGACGGTATACAACATGGTCATCCCCAATCACTTTGAATTCGGTCTGCCGGAAGCCTATCACGATTCGGTCGGCAAGCGGGAAAAGCCGTTTATCGATCTGATCTGCTCCCATCTGTCCCCGTCGGTCGTGCCGGTAAACATTTACGATACGCTCAAATCCCATTACGAAGCGGGCGAATACCTGTATTTCCGGACGGATCACCATTGGACGGGACTCGGCGCGTACAGAGCCTACGAAAAATTCTGCGAATACGCTTCTTTCGTCCCCATCCCTCTCGGAACCTACGAAAAGCGCACCACCTACGGCTTTCTCGGCACGCTCTACAACAGTTCCCTTGACAAAAAGATCGCCGAAAATCCCGATTTTGTCGACTATTACGTCATCGACGTCGCCTACACGCAGACCAATTACAAAAGCGACCTTTCCCCCTATCCGGGACGGCTCATCAGCGAATATAAAGACGGAAAAACCAATGGCTACTGCACCTTCATGGGCGGTGATATGCCGCTCTGCGTCATCGAGACGGAAAACAAAAACGGCAGAAGAATCATCATTTTCAAGGAATCCTACGGCAACGCCTTCATCCCCTTTTTAGTGCCGCACTATCAGACGGTCTACGTGGCGGACATCCGCTCGTTTCCCTATAATTCCGTATCCTTCATCAAGGAAAACGGCATCGGGGAGGTCATGATCCTAAACAACATCATGTCCGCCAACACCCCGGCCCGCATCGCCAACCTTCTCGAACTCATGACCAAATAAATTTTCACTTTATGCTTTTCCACAGAGTTAACAACACTCTATCAACAGGGGTGTTGACAGACCTCTCTTCTCTCTCCACATTTTCTCCACGCGTTTTCCCACGGTTTTCCACCGTTTCTTCCTGATTTTTCCACAGGCGAAATGCCGACGGGACAAGCGTTTTTCCTACTTTTCCACAAGATCGACAGCCCCTACTACTACTACTATTCTTCTATGATACTAAAAAGACAGAGATATTCTCTTTTGCGTTTGCGAACGAATATACGATATGACACGAAAGGAAAGAGCATCATGAGATTCACCGTAAACAAGCAGGAATTTGAAAAGGCTATCGTCCCTGTCAGCATCATCGCGCAGAGCAAGGCGGCGGATTCCACCCTCTCCGGCGTCTATATGGAAGCCGTCGGCACGCAGATCGTGCTGTACTGCTACGACATCGAAAAGGGCATCAAGACCACCGTTGACGCGACCGTCGAACAGGAAGGATGCGTCATCGCCGACGTGCAGATCGTTCCCATCATCCACAGTATGCCGGACGGCGACATCGTTTTTACGGTCGGAGAAAACCATATGCTGACGCTTTCGTCGGGAGACGCCGTTTTCGAGGTCATGGGACGGGACGGCACCACCTACCCGAAGATTCCCGAGATCAAGGGACACACGGCGTTCACCATTTCCAAAAAACAGTTCAAGAGCATCCTCGTCAAGACCATGTTTTCTCTCTGCAAGGACGATACCAAGCCCATCTTGAAGGGCTCTCTCTTCAAGATCAAGGACAACACCCTTTCGGTATGCGCCATGGACAGCTTCCGTTTTGCCGTGAGAAAGGAAAAGAGCGCCACCGACAATCCCGACGTCGATCTTACCTTCATCCTGCCGGGCAAAGCACAGCAGAACATCTTACGTCTTCTCAACGACGGCGACGACGACATTCATATGGAGCTCGGCAATAAGCATATCATTCTCAACGAGGACAATCTGTATCTTGTCATCCGCCTGCTTGACGGCGAATTTCCCGATTACGAAAAATTCCTTCCGCCGTGCAGGGCAACGGCTGTCATCGACCGCGACGCCCTCATCGGCAGTCTCGAACGTGTCGCCATCGTCAACGAAAAGATGAGAAGCAGCGCCAAGCTTCATTTTGAAAACGACGAATTGAAGCTTTCCTGCGAGACTGACAGCGGCAAAACGAGCGACCGCATCCCCGTCCACATGGAGGGAGAGGCCACCGACGTGCTGTTCAATCAGGTATTCTTACTCGACGCGCTCCGTGCGTGCGATAACGAAAAAGTGCTTTTGCGCCTGGCGGAAGGCGGCAAGGGCACCGTCATCACGTTTCCGGAGGACGCCGGAAACGAGGATTCGTTCTACCTCTATCTCGTTATGCCCATCCGCAGCCGTTAAAATAAGGCTGCCGGAACGATAAAGACAAGAAAAAATAAGGACGGAGACCATGTCTGCTGAAAAAAGAAAAAAGAAACCGAATGATACGTTCGGAAACGTGAACGCACCGATTTCCGACGAGGGCATCACCGAAACGCTTCGCAAAAACTATATGCCTTACGCCATGAGCGTCATCATTTCCCGCGCCATTCCCGAGATCGACGGCTTCAAGCCGGCACACCGGAAATTATTGTACACCATGTACGATATGGGACTTCTTACCGGTGCCCGCACCAAAAGTTCCAACATCGTCGGTGCTACCATGAAGCTCAATCCCCACGGCGACGCCGCCATCTACGAGACCATGGTACGGCTTACGCGCGGCAACGAAGCGCTTTTGCATCCGTTCGTCGATTCCAAGGGCTCTTTCGGCAAGCAGTATTCCGATATGGTCTGTGCCGCGCCGCGTTACACCGAAGCCAAGCTCGACGCCTTCTGCAAAGAAATTTTCGGCGGCATCGACCGCGACGCCGTCGATTTTACCGACAACTACGACGGCAGCAAAAAAGAGCCTGTCTTACTGCCGACCGCCTTCCCGAACATTCTCGTTTCTCCCAACAAGGGTATCGCCGTCGGCATGGCGTCCGACATCTGCTCGTTCAATCTCGCCGAGGTCTGCGACGTTGTCTGCGAATTTATCAAGGATGAAAACGTCGATCTTCTGTCCATCCTCAAAGCGCCCGATTTTTCGACGGGCGGGCTCTTGCTTTACGACAGAGCCCAGATAGAGGAGATTTACCGCACGGGACGCGGCTCCTTCCGTCTGCGTGCCCGCTACGGCTACAACAAAAAAGAAAACTGCATCGAGATCACCGAAATTCCCTATACCGCCAAGGTGGAAGCCATCATCGACCGCATTGCCGCTCTCGTCAAAGAAAAGAAGATCGTCGAGATCTCCGACGTGCGCGATGAGACGGGACTTGACGGACTGCGGCTCACCATCGACTTAAAACGCGGCGCCGATCCCGAAAAGCTCATGAAAAAGCTCTTCCGGCTGACGCCCTTGCAGGACAGCTACACCTGCAATTTCAACGTCCTCATCGGCGGTACGCCGCGTACGCTCGGTGTGCGGGACATTCTCGACGAATGGCTGGCATGGCGTATCGAATGCGTCAAGCGGGAACTGTATTTCGACCTTGCCCGCATGAAGGAAAAACTGCATCTGCTATATGGTCTGGAAGCCATCCTTCTCGATATCGACAAGGCCATCCGCATCATCCGCGAAACGGAAAGCGAATCGCTCGTCATCCCCAACCTCATGAAAGGCTTTGCCATCGACGAAACGCAGGCGGAATTCATCGCCGAGATCAAACTGCGCAATCTCAACAAGGAGCACATCGTCGGGCGCATCAGCGAAAAAGAGGAGCTCGAACGCCGCATCGCCGAGACCGAGGACGTGTTGGGCAGCGACCGCAGGGTAAAGACAAGGATCGCGCACCAGCTTGCCGACATCAGGAAAAAGTACGGCATCCCGCGCAAGACCGAAATTTTATACGAGTACGAGGAACATACCGAGCTTCCCGTCAAGGAGATCGCCGTCTACCCCGTGAACGTCATTCTGACGGCGGAAGGGTACTTCAAGAAACTGCTCCCGCCCAAAACCGACAAAAGCAAGGCGGAAGAGCACAACTTAAAGGTCGGCGACAGCATCCGCTACGCGTATGAAAGCTCCAACGAGTGCGATCTGCTCTTCTTTACCGACGCCGGCAACGTCTACAAATCGCGCATCGACGATTTCGATACCGTCAAACCCTCGGCGCTCGGCGACTATATCCCCGTCAAGCTCTCCTTTGCCGAAAACGAAAAGGTCATCGCCATGATCCCGACAGGCGATTACAAGGGCGAAGCCGCCGTCTTCTTTGCGTCCGGCAAAGCCGTGGCGCTCCCGCTTTCGGTCTACGAGACCAAGACCAACCGCAAAAAGCTGACGGCAGGTCTTAACGCCGAATCGCCCTGCGTCGGGCTGTACTACCTGCCGGAGCACACCGGGCGCGGCTTTGTCACCGAATATATCTTAAAATCGTCCAACGGGCGCTGTATCATCCTCAATTCCTCCCAGCTCACACGCAAGGTCACCCGTACCTCGACCGGCGCCACCGTCTTTTCGCTCAAAAAAGGACAGACGGTCGTCAGCGCCGCCGAATTTACCGACGACGGCAGCGAGGAAATGAAGGCCTACGGCAAGTTCCGCAAGGCGAAACTGCCGAGCGCCGGCACCTCCTTCAACCTCGAAAAGCAGGAAACGCTGTTCGAGCCGTAAATTCCCCGAAAAAGATTTCCGAAAGGAGAGACGTCCCGTGAAAACCGCGCCGGCACCCTCTTACGACTATGAAAAAGCGCTTGCCCCGGCAGGCGGTATCCTCTGCGGCGCAGACGAAGCGGGACGCGGACCGCTTGCGGGGCGCGTTTACGCGGCGGCGGTCATCCTGCCGGACAACGCGGCGGACATCCCCGCTCTTGCCGGGTTAAACGATTCCAAAAAGCTGTCGGAAAAGAAGCGGGCGGCGCTCGCCGAAGCCATAAAAGAATATGCCGTCGCCTATGCCGTGTGCTTTGCGGAGGTGGAGGAGATCGAGCGCGACAACATCCTGAAAGCCGCCCTGCACACCATGGATCGCGCCATTGCCGCTCTTGCCGCAAAGCCGGATTTCGCGCTCATCGACGGCAATAAGACCGACGGTATCCGCGTCCCCTGCCGCGCCGTCGTAAGCGGCGACGCCCTGTGTCCGTCCATCGCGGCGGCGTCCATTCTCGCCAAGACCGAGAGGGATCGCTATTGCGTGGAGGTGCTGGAAAAGCAGTACCCCGGCTATGGGTTTGCCATTCACAAGGGCTACGGAACCAAGGCGCACTACGAGGCGGTAGACCGGCTCGGACTGTGCGAGGCGCACCGACCGAGCTTTTTCAAAAAATATTTTGAGAAGAGATGCCATGACGGAACGGATTAAACGCATCCGCGCCGCCGGAAAAAGCGGCGAGGACTATGTGAGCGAGCGGCTTGCCAAGGACGGCTACCGCGTGCTGTGCCGCCACTACACCGTGCGCGGCGGCGAGATCGACGTCATCGCCGAAAAGGGAAGCGTGCTCGCCTTCGTGGAGGTCAAACAGCGTGCGGCGGACGACTCCGTCACGCCGTCCGCGGCGGTGGACGAGCACAAGCAGAGCCTTGTAAAGCGCACGGCGCAAGCCTTTCTGACGGAATACCGCGCCGACGGCTATCTTGCCGCCTTAACCGTCCGCTTTGACACGGCGGAGGTCTTTTCGGCCTCCGGGCGCATCGTCGGGATGCGCTACACCGAAAACGCGTTTTCATGAATTTTCCGATAATACCGATAATACTGACACAACAAGGGAAGGTCATTACGTTATCATGAAATATTTCGATTTACACTGCGACACGGCGTTCGAGATGTACCACCGGAAAATGCCGCTTGCCGCAAACGCCCTCAGCGTGAGCCTCGACGGCTTTGACGCCTACGAGCGCAAGGCGCAGGTGTTCGCCGTCTGGTCGGACGTCAAACGATCGCCCGACGACGCGTACGCCGACTTTTTCGCCATCTTCGACAACCTAAAAAACGAGATCGAGAACAACGCCGACCGCGCCGTGCTCTGCACCGACGCCGAAACGCTGAAAGCCGACGACGCGCGGCTCAAAATCATCCCCGCCGTGGAGGGCGCACACCTCATCGGCAAGGACTTATCGCGCCTTGAAATCTTACGTGAGTACGGCATCCGTGCGCTGACGCTCACGTGGGGCGGCACGAACGAGCTCGGCGGTGCGTTCGACACCGACGAAGGGCTGACGGAGTTCGGCTTCCGGGCGGTGGAGATGTGCGAGAAGCTCGGCATTCTCATAGACGTCTCCCATTTATCCGAAAAGGGCTTCTGGGACCTCGTCAAGGTGGCGAAGCGCCCGTTTTTCGCTTCCCATTCCGACGCGCAGGCGATCTGCCTTTCGCCCCGCAACCTGTCGGACACCCAGCTTCGCACCATTGTTTCCGGCGGCGGCATCGTCGGCGTCGGGCTCATCGGCAAATACCTCTCCAAATCGCTTGAAGAAGACCTTGACGCAGAGCCGGACGAGGTGCTCGACACCGCCGTGCGGCACGTCGTGCACTTCATCGAAAAGGGATGCGGCAAAAACGTCGCCATCGGCGCCGACCTTGACGGGACGGCGCAGCTCAAAGGGCTCGAACGGGTCGAAAAGCTCGGCGCGCTCGGCGCCTATATGCAGGATCACGGCGCAGACCTTGCGCTCGTGGAGGATATTTTCTACAACAACGCGTATTCGTTCTTTATGAAGAACCTGTAAAATACCATCTCATCTTTTACGGAAAGGACTTATTCCCATGAACTATTACAGCACCCGAAGCACAGACCGTACCGTATCTTACAGCGCGGCGGAGGTCATCAAAACAGGGCTTGCCCCGGACGGCGGGCTTTTCATGCCGGAAAGCATCCCGACGATCGACGGCGCGTTTCTCTCGTCGCTCTGCGAGCTCTCTTACCCCGAGCGTGCGGCGAAGATCTTAAAATTATTCCTCACCGACTACACCGAGGAGGAACTGCTTGCCTGCGCCAAGGCGGCGTATGAGGTGACCTTCGACGGCTATGCCGCTCCGGTCAGCAAATTCTCCGATTCGGAAAAGCGGGTGCTTGAACTGTGGCACGGTCCGACCTGCGCCTTCAAGGATATGGCATTGCAGATCATGCCGCGGCTGCTGTCGCTTGCCTTGAAAAAGACGGGCGAGACCAGGAAAGCGCACATTCTCGTCGCCACCTCCGGCGATACCGGAAAAGCGGCGCTTGAAGGCTACAAGGACGTCGAGCAGGTCTGCATCACCGTCTTTTATCCCGTTGACGGCGTCAGCCGTATGCAGAAGCGGCAGATGGCGACACAGGAGGGCGGCAACGTCAAGGTGGTCGCCATAAACGGCAACTTCGACGACGCGCAGACCGGCGTCAAGCGCATTTTCGCAGACGAGGACATCCGCGCACGCCTTTCGGAAGACGGGATGTTCTTATCCAGCGCCAACTCCATCAATTTCGGACGCCTTGCCCCGCAGATCGTCTACTACGTCTCGGCGTACTGCGATCTGCTCAAAGAGGGGGACATCCGCGAGGGCGACAGGATCGATATCACCGTGCCGACCGGCAACTTCGGCAACATTTTCGCCGCCTATCTCGCCAAGCGCATGGGACTGCCCATCGGGACGCTGATCTGCGCCTCCAACAAAAACGATATCCTCACCGATTTTCTCACCACCGGCGTCTACGACCGCAACCGCCCCTTCTACACCACCATGTCGCCGTCGATGGACATTCTCATTTCCTCCAACCTCGAACGCCTTCTGTGGCTGCTTGCCGGGCCCGAAAAGACGGCGCGCTATATGAGCGATTTGCAGAAGACGGGACGCTACGAGGTGGAAAAAGACGTGCTTGCCGCCATAAAAGAAGAGTTCCGCGCATATTCCTGTAACGAGGAAAACTGCGGCGCGACCATCAGGAGTACGTTCGACACCTATTCGTATCTCGTCGATCCGCACACCGCCGTGGCGCTGTATGCGGCGGAGTGCTTCCGGAAGGACGCGCAGACCGGTCGGCGCAACGTCATCGCCTCGACGGCAAGCCCCTATAAATTCGCGTCGAGCGTGCTGTCCGCTCTCGGCGAACCGACCGACGGCAAGACCGACGAACAGCTCATCGGCGCCCTCGCCTCCGTCAGCAAGACCTCGGCGCCCGTGCCGCTTGCCTCTCTGTCCGGCAAGCCCATCCGCTTTACCGAGACCGTCGAAAACGACAAGGAAAGCATGGCGGCGTGCCTGTTTTCCCACTGACGCCACATCACCCACACGAAAAGAGGAGAATTGGGTTTGCCGTTCGAAAACCGTGCCCTTACGGAATACAGAGCCTTCTTAAAAGGAAAAACGGCGTCGGTCATCGGCGTCGGCATCAGCAACATTCCGCTCATTGATTTTCTGCTCGACTGCGGTGCGCACGTCACGGCGCGTGACAAGCGGACGCGGGAAATGCTCGCCGAGAATCCGGCGCTCGACGTCGGGCGTCTGGAAGAAAAAGGCGTGACGTTTATCTGCGGAGAGGGATATCTCGGAAATATCGCCGATTCTCTTATCTACAAGAGCCCCGGCGTGCGTTTCGACAAGCCGGAGATCCTCGTGGCAAAGAAAGCGGGCGCACTTATCACGAGCGAGATGGAGGCGTTTCTCTCGCTCTGCCCGGCGACCGTCATCGCCGTGACGGGAAGCAACGGCAAGACCACCACCACAACGCTCGTATCCGAGCTTCTGAAAAACGCCGGCAAGCGCGTCTTTGTGGGCGGCAACATCGGCACGCCCTTGCTTTCGCGGGTGGGCGATATGACGCCGGACGATTTTGCGGTGTTAGAGCTGTCGAGTTTTCAGTTACATACCGTCAACCGCTTTGAAAACGCCGGACTGCCGTTCGCGCACATCACCTTTCCCGACGTCGGCGTCATTACCAATGTTTCTCCCAACCATCTCGACTGGCACACCGATATGGACGAGTACGCCTTTTCCAAGCGCGCCGTCTTCACGCATATGAAGAGCACCGGACGCGTGGTGCTCAACCGCCGCAGTGACGACTATTCCGCCCTTTTTGCGAAAGAGGCGCAAAAAGAGGGCAAGACCGTCTCGCTTTTCTCCGTCTGCGACGGCTTTTCCGCCTGCGGCGCCTCGTTGGACGGCGATACGCTGTATCTTGACGGCGAGCCGTGGCTTTCGCGCGGCGACATTCTGCTGCCGGGCGATCACAATATCGAAAACTACATGGCGGCGCTTCTCGCCGTGAAGCCCTATATCACAAAAGAGGCGGCGTACCGCACCGCGACGACCTTCGGCGGCGTACCGCACCGCCTGGAAATCGTCGCCAAAAAGGACGGCGTCACCTACTACAACAGCTCCATTGATTCCTCTCCCTCCCGCACGGCGGCGGCGTTGTCCTGCTTCGGGAAGGAGGACGGCGGCAGGATCCGCCTCATCCTCGGCGGCTACGACAAAAAGATCCCGTTCGAGCCGCTTGCGGAGCCGGTCTGCGCCCGCGGATGCGTCTGCTACATCACCGGCGACACCGCCGACAAGATCGAACGCGCTCTGCGTTCGTATGAAGCCTTCAACGAAAACGACGTGCCCCTCGTGCGCTGTGCCTCGTTTGACGAGGCGGTGACGCGGGCGGTGACGGAGGCACGTCCCGGCGACAAGGTTTTGCTTTCTCCGGCGTGCGCGTCGTTTGACGCTTTCCGCAATTTCGAGCAGCGCGGCGAACGCTTCCGCACGCTGGTAAAGCGTCTCATCGGCGCCGACACAACCGGAAACGCCGGAAATAAAGAGGGGTGACGGGATGCCGAACGGCGAAACACTTACAAAACAGGGAAGCCGCGTTCTGGACTGCCTGCGGGAAAACCGCACGCGGCATCTGACGGCGGAGGAGCTGTCGGTGCTTCTCAAAGAAAAAAAGGACGCCGTTTCCACGGCGACCATCTACCGTCAGCTCGAAAAGCTGACCGAAAAGGGGTACATCCGCAAATTCACCTCGTCTCCGGACGAGCCGGCGTGCTACCAGTACCTTTCGCCGGATGACGAATGCACCCATCATTTTCACCTCAAATGCACGTCCTGCGGCAGGCTCTTTCACGTGAGCTGCCCGTATATCGAAGAACTGGAAAAGCACGTCGCGGAGCATCACGGCTTCTCGGTGGACAACACCCGTACCGTTCTGTACGGCGTCTGCCGCACGTGCGCAGGAGACGATCATGCCCCTTCCCAAGAAGATCAACATATCCACTGACAATACTGACAACACCGGCAACACGAAAAACGCGGACGGGAAGACCGGCGCGTCCACGCTTAAAAAAGTTTTCACGGTCGTGTCGGTCGTGATCGTGTTTGCCCTCTTCGGTCTCGCCACGTGGTTTTTCATCGCCCGCTTTTCGGAGATCCGTTCGGCGGAGAGCTTCCGCACCTACGTGGAGAGCTTCGGCGCAAAGGGCGTGCTCGTGGCGTTTGTGCTTCAATTTTTGCAGGTGTTCGTCGCCCTCATTCCCGGAGAAGCGGTGGAGATCGGGCTCGGGTACGCCTTCGGGGCGCTCGGCGGCACGCTGATCTGCTACGCCGGCGTGGCGGCGGCAAGTGCGCTGGTATTTATTCTTGTCAAAACCTTCGGCGTCCGTGCCATCGAGGTCTTTTGTCCCATGGAAAAGATCGAACGGCTCTCTTTTGTGCGCAAGCTCGTCGGCGACCGTGCCCGTCTGCGGCACATCGTCTTTCTGCTCTTCATCATTCCGGGCACACCGAAGGACTTATTCACCTACTTTTTCGGGCTGACGCCGCTGTCGCCCGGTGAATTTCTCGTCATTTCGCTCATCGCCCGCTTTCCGTCCGTCATTTCCTCGACGGTGGGCGGCATGCTCCTTCACGACGGAAACTATCTCGCCGCCGGCATCCTCTTCGCGGCAACGGCGGTCATCAGCCTTTTAGGGCTCTTGTGGTACGACCGCTACACCGCAAAAAATAAGAAATAAAAAAGCAGAAAAAGGCTTGCTTTTTCGGACGGCTATGTTATAATACAATCAGCGGGATCGTCCGCAGTATTGTGAAAAGAGGGTTTTATCATGAAAACGTTACCGGTCGCATTACAGTTGTACACCGTCCGCGAAGAAATGGCGAAGAACGTCTCCAAGACGCTGGAAGCCGTCAAGGAAATGGGCTACGATTACGTTGAGCCTGCCGGACTGTACACCACTTACGAAGAATTCACAAGCGAGCTCAATCGTATCGGGCTCAAAGCCATCAGCGCACACGTCCCGTTTGCGGATACGCTCGCAAACCCCGACGACGTGCTGGATCACTACAAGGCGATGGGCTGTGAATATTTCGTCGTGCCGTATCTGGAAGACGGCAAGCGTCCCGGCAACGAGGGCTTTGAAGGCGTGCTTGCCGACATCGACCGTCTCGGCGGCATCTGTGCGGGCAAGGGGCTGACGCTGTTATATCACAACCACGATTTTGAGTTCTGCCGTATGCCCGACGGGCGGTACGGTCTGGATTACATGTACGACAGCATTTCTCCGGCGCATCTGCAAACCGAGCTTGACACCTGCTGGGTGAAGGTCGGCGGCGAAGATCCGGCAGAGTATATCCGCAAGTATGCGGGACGGTGCCCGGTCGTGCATCTGAAAGATTTCAACGGCTCCAAGAGCGAGAATATGTACGAGCTCATCGGGCAGGAGAAGAAAGCGGCGCCGGCGTCCGGCGGCGAGTTCAAGCTTTGTCCGGTCGGCTCCGGCAGGCAGGATTTCCCGTCTGTTTTGCAGGCGGCTGTCGAGAGCGGCGCCAAGTACGTTGTGGTCGAGCAGGACGGCAACTTCGGAACGTCTTGTCTGGACGACGCCAAAAAGAGCCGCGACTACCTCAAAACCCTCGGCTGGTGAAATATTTTACTTTTTTTCTCTTGCGAGAAAAAAAGTAAACAAAAAAAGATTGCCGGGGAGTTGCCCCGGAGCCCCTTACGTCGCTTTTGAAGGGGAGTTTCGCCGCCTGCGGGCGGCGACTTACTTTTCTCACGAAAGCGAGAAAAGTAAGCAAAAGCGCTTTTCTTACGCCGCAAATGCCGACTCCGCACCTCCGTGCTCCGTCGGGAGATTTGCGGCGGTGGAAAAGATTTGCCGCAGTGTCACCATTTACGCCATGCAAATAACCGAGCTCTGCGGCTCGGTTATGTTTTTATTGTACAAACGGCGGCGTACTGCCGGAAATTATAGATTTGCGGAAAGGGATGGTATGGTTAAATACGTTCCGCAGCGAGCCGGAAGCGTGCCGCTTCATCCATACCGCGAGTGTGAACGAGCGAAAGCAACTGCCGCAGTATCCCGCGGTCAGGGGACACGCCCGCCAAAACGTCGGCGGGCGCGTCGGAAGCGTGCCGCTTCATCCATACCGCGAGTGTGAACGAGCGAAAGCAACTGCCGCAGTGTCCCGCGGTCAGGGGACACGCCCGCCAAAACGGCGGCGGGCGCGTCGGAAGCGTGCCGCTTCACCCATACCGCGAGTGTAAGCGAGCGGAAACAACAGCCGCAGTATCCCGCGGTCAGGGGACACGCCCGCCAAAACGACGGCGGGCGCGTCGCAAAACCATGAGCGCGTGCCGCTATCTTTTGTTTGCAGTAACTTCCTACGCGCAGGATAGGGGCACAAAGCCGGATAGAATAACATCTCGTATAGCCCGTCCCTTTGTGCATATCGGCAATATCCGGCACTACGCCGCCGTTTGCGCCATGTAACGTATCCGTGCCGCACGGTTTGGGGCATCTGCTAATCTGTATCGGAGCCGCCGTGATAACGGTTTGATCCGTCGCAAATCTCCCGACGGAGCACGGAGGTGCGGAGTCGGCATTTGCGACGTAAGGGGGTCCGGGGCTGCTCCCCGGCAATCTTTTTTGCACTCCTTT
>JAZRVE010000010.1:0-28950 GCA_045598975.1 Eubacteriales bacterium | reverse complement strand
ATGTATGCCTCTGTAGCTCAGTTGGTAGAGCAGGGGACTGAAAATCCCCGTGTCGTTGGTTCAATTCCGACCGGAGGCACCACCTTTCGGGGGGTTAGCTCAGCTGGGAGAGCACCTGCCTTACAAGCAGGGGGTCACAGGTTCGAGCCCTGTACCCCCCACCACTCAATACGGTCCGGTAGTTCAGTTGGTTTAGAACGCCAGCCTGTCACGCTGGAGGTCGTGGGTTCGAGCCCCATCCGGATCGCCAGCGGCGAAAGCCGCAAAATAAGGAGCTGCTGCTGTAGCTCAGTAGGTAGAGCGCATCCTTGGTAAGGATGAGGTCGCCGGTTCGACTCCGGCCAGCAGCTCCAGAAAATCCTCGTTCGCAAGAACGAGGATTTTACTTTATTGCTCATCACCACTCTTTGCTCGAAAATCCGTCGATTCCCGGAAGGAAAAATAACAGAGAGCAGAGAAAAAGTTCGGTGAATGACGTATAATGAAAGACATCACGGAGGAAAAAAGCCATGAAAAACATTAAGAAAGCGGTTATGCCGGTTATTATGGCAGCAGCATTGGTACTCGCGTTTTTTTTCGGGATCATAATCGAAAAACAGATTGAAAAAGCAGGTTCCGATGAATTTGACTTTGAATGTTTATTTCAGGATTTATGCGGAGAAGATATCTGTTACGTTATAGGGCATAAGAGTCCGGACACGGATACGGTCTGCTCGAGTATTTTACTTGCGGACCTGCTGAATGAAAACGGTGTGCCATGTGAAGCACGTGTCAGCGGCAAGCTCAACAACGAAACCAAATTTGTTCTTGAACAATTCGGGATCACAGCTCCGGAAACAACGGAAAAGGCAGACGGAAAAAGATTTATACTTGTTGACCACAGCGAGTATTCGCAAATGATCGACGGCATGGAAAATGCCGAAATCGTCGGTTTGTTTGACCACCATGCGGTCGGAAACGCCGAAACGGGCAGCCCCGCTATTTATGAGGGACTTAACGTCGGGTCAACGGCAACTGTTATTTATAAGTTTATGAAGGATAACGACTGCCCGATCGATAAAAAAGCCGCTTCTCTGATCACCGCGTCCATTCTGTCGGACACGAACAATCTGACAAGCAGTACCGTAACGGAATTAGACCGCTATGCCCTGGAGGAAACGTCGAAAACAGCAGACATAGAAGACATTGATAGTTTTTACGAGCAAATGAAAACGGCGTCCGAATCTTACGCGGGAATGACGGACGATGAAATATTTTCATCCGACTACAAAGAATATGATATGTCGAGCGTCGCCGTAGGCATTGCCTGTGTTAATGCCCCCGATAAGGCAGGCACGGAAAAAATGAAAGAAGATATGAGACGTGTGATGGAAGAAAGCTATGAAAGCAGAGGCATGAAACATCTCTATGCCATAGTGAAAAACGGAGAAGACAATCAATCGACCATCATCGGATACGGCGAAGGGGCATCGGACGTTTTGGAACAGGCATTCGGCTCGGCGGAATATATTTTCACGCCTGCCGCATCAAGGAAGAAAGACGTTGTTCCGAAACTTGATGAGATATACAAGGCAATACGGTAACGCTTACGCCGTGCCGATGCGAATGTTTGCCGTTTTTTAGGGATAAAAGTCCCGAAACGCCCCGATATCTGCTTATGGCATCTTCCCCGCTCCCCAAAACACAAAGAAAGGACTGCTCTCATGGACACCATCCTCTTTCTCGACGCCTGCATAAGAGAAAACTCCCGCACGCGGTATCTGGCACAGACCGTCCTTGCGCGGATGGCGGGAAACGTCGAAACGTTGATATTTGAAAAAGAAGACCTGCGCCCGCTCGACCGGGCGGCTCTGCAAAAGCGTGACGCCGCCGAATGGGACGATCCGCTGTTCCGCTATGCGAGGCAGTTTGCCCGGGCGGACGTCATCGTGCTCGCCGCCCCGTATTGGGATCTGTTGTTCCCGGCGACCGTCCGGCTGTACTTTGAAGCCGTCACGGTGGCGGGACTCACCTTCCGTTATACGCCACAGGGCATCCCCGAAGGGCTCTGCCGGGCAAAAAAACTGATCTACGTCTCCACCGCGGGCGGATACGTACCGGAACATAGGGGCTTTGCCTACGTCAAGGCGCTGGCGGAAGGCTTTTTCGGTATTCCCGAAACGCACCTCCTGCTGGCGCAGGGGCTCGACATCGACGGTGCGGACGTCGGCACGATCCTGCATGACGCCAAGGACGCCGCCGGGATGTTGATATAATTTATATATATAAGGAAAAAAACACAGCCGTCTTGGGATGGCTATGTTTTTTTATTGATACGGTCGGCTTTCGTCCGTCAGCCCGAGCAGATAATCGGTACTGGT
Source organism: Eubacteriales bacterium (assembly GCA_045598975.1). Taxonomy (GTDB): domain Bacteria; phylum Bacillota; class Clostridia; order Oscillospirales; family CAG-382; genus UMGS882. The sequence continues at coordinate 26,590 of JAZRVE010000010.1, read as the reverse complement.
ATGATAAAAGGTGGAAAGCTTGATAAGCACCGGCGTCGGAATGTCCCGCAAACCGAGTTCATAGCGGGAATAGGCGACCTGCGTGCAGTTGAGATACTCAGCGATCTGCTTTTGCTTCAAGTCGTTGTCCTCTCGCAATTCCCGGATTCTCGGATACATCTTCCTCGCCTCCCGACAAAAAACGAAAATTCTTATAAAAAAATATAGCATAAACCATTTTGGTATATTGACAAATAAACCGAAATGGTTTATAATATATTAGCGGGGATTTTCAACCACCGAAAATCGGCGTGTCTGTAAGTACAGTATACCCGAAAAATCAAGTGAAAAACAAGTAGAAATTACCCGAAGGAGGAACAAACATGAAAAAAACCATCGCTCTCATCATGGCGCTTTTGCTCGTGACGGGAACAACCACGACGGCGCTTGCCGCTACGCCTGAGATCGCTTTTGGCGTAGAAAACGTTTCGGAGGCGGCATTCGGGCAAAACGAAACGCCGCCGACACAGCCTGTCGCGTCGCTTTCCGACGTCGAGGCGCGTCTGCTCGACATTTCCGGCGAAGGCACCGTGGAAAACCCGTTTATCATCATGACGCAGGACGACCTCGCGCTCATCAGCGACTTCCCCGACTGCTATTTCGAACTTGGAAAAGATATCACTCTGACCGGCGAGTGGGAGCCGCTCTGCCTGCTCGGAGATCCCTTTACCGGCGTGTTCGACGGCAAGGGACATACCATTAGCGGCGTCACCATTACTAAGTGGCGCACCAATGTCGGTTTGTTCGCACAGAACGCGGGCACCATCAAAAACGTCAAGGCGAAAGTCAATATAACCATTTCCACAAGCGGCACGGATCATGTCTGCGGCGGTTTTGTCGGCACCAACCTGTCCGGCGGTAAGATAGAAAACTGCGAAGTGGAAGCTGTCATAGAATATACTCTACTCGGCCATGGCACCCTCATCGGCGGCTTTGTTGGTGAAAACTCCGGCATCATCAATAACTGCCGTGCCGACAACACCATAAATTTGACTTGTTCGTCTTCTTCGTCTTATTCGTCTTATGATTATGTCGGCGGCTTTGTTGGTAAAAGCTCCGGCATCATCAATAACTGCCGTGCCGACAACACCATAAATTTGACTTATTCGTCTTATTCGTCTTCTTATTATTATGATTATGTCGGCGGCTTTGCCGGCAGCAACAGCGCTACTTTGTATCGGTGTCAGGCGGTCGGTGACATAACAATAACAATCAACAACGGTACTGCATACATTGCCGGTCTGACGGCTGACAATACAGGCACCATCGAACAGTGCGCCGCCAAGGAAACCATCACCCGGTCGGGATCGAGCAGACCTGCGTATTTTTACGGTTTGACCAACGGCGGAACAATCAAGGACAGTTATGCCATCGGCGCTGTTCCCTCCGGTGAAGAGAAAATCGGTTTCGCCAAATCGGGAACGATCTCAAACAGCTACGCCGCCGTTTCGGGCGTAACTTACGGTTTCAGTTCTAACGCCACGGCGACCAACTGCTTTTACGACAAGACGGTGTCCGGCTGTTCCGACACCGGGCACGGTGCCCCCAAAAGCACGACGGCCATGAAAATGAAGAAGACCTTCACCGACGCCGGATGGGATTTCGATACCGTTTGGGGCATCTCGTCCGACATCAACGGCGGCTACCCGTACTTACTGTGGGAGATCCCCACGCACACCGTCACCTTTGACGCGGCGGGCGGTACCTGCGGTACGTCGTCCATGATCACCGAAAACTACAAGCTGTCCTCCCTGCCGACGCCGACGCGCACCGGCTACGCTTTCGACGGCTGGTATCTCAACAACACCAAAGTGACGACCGATACCCAGTATATGCAGGACACCCTGCTCGTCGCACATTGGCTCCCCATCATCACCTTTGATCCCGGCGATGGCACCTGCACCGTCCAAACGCTCACCGTCGGTACCAATGGCAAGCTGTCCTCCCTCCCCACGCCGACACGCACCGGCTACTTCTTTACGGATTGGTACTACAACGGCGTCGCCGTTACGACTGCCACCGTTTTCACTGCCCCGGCAATCCTCACTGCCGGCTGGCAGAAGAGTTATGCCGTTACCTTCGACGCGGCGGGAGGCAATTGTGCCACTTCCGTTCTGTACACCGATAAAACCGGCAGGATCGCTTCCCTGCCCACCCCCACGCGCTCCTCTTACTATTTCGACGGCTGGTACGACGGACAGACCGCCGTCACCTCGACGAGCTACGTGTACACCAAAGATACCACGCTCGTCGCTCAATGGATCAAGAGCTACACCGTCACCTTTGACGCGGCAGGCGGTACCTGCGGTACCTCCGTTTTAACCACCGACAAAGACGGAAAGATCTCTTTCCTCCCCACCCCCACACGCGAAGGGTACTTCTTCGACGCCTGGTACGACGGACAGACCGCCGTCACCTCGACCAACTATGTGTTCACCGGCAACACCCAGCTTGTCGCCCAGTGGATCAAGAGTTATGCCGTCACCTTTGACGCAGGAGAAGGCGAATGTGATACTTCCGTCCTATACACCGACCGCAACGGTAAGCTGACGGTCGCATCTCTCCCCGTTCCGACGCGCGACGGATACTTCTTCGACGCCTGGTACGACGGGCAGACCGCCGTCCTCTCGACGGACTACGTCTTCACGGACGATACCACGCTGAGTGCCGCATGGATAAAAGCCCCGGTCGTCACCTTTGACGCGGGAGAAGGCGAATGCGACGTTCCCTTCCTGTGCGTTGACCGCACCGGCAAGCTGACGGTCGCTTCCCTCCCCGTTCCGACGCGCGAAGGCTTCTACTTTAACGGCTGGTACACCGTCACCGGCACGCTCGCTACGCTCAACACCGTTTTCACCGAAGACACCACGCTCATCGCCGCATGGGTCAAAGCCACCGCCGTCACCTTTGACCCGGCAGGCGGTACCTGCTCCGTTTCCGTCATGTACGCCAACCGCGCCGGACAGCTTGTCGATCCGCTCCCCGTTCCGACGCGCGATGACTACACCTTTGAGGGCTGGTATCTCGGTACGGCACGCGTTTCCGCTTCGACCGTATTTGACGGCGACACCACCGTTACCGCGGCATGGTCGTTCAACTACCCCATCGTCTACGACGCTTCGGCGCTTCGCATCGACGACGAGGGCATGCACTTCCGTGCTCATCTCGCAAAGCGCATCCGCGAAGACGCTTCGCAGTACGGCTTCCTCTTCGGTGCCGACGACGCTTTCACGCAGGATGATTACGCTTACTTCAACTTCCGCAACCTCGTCGGCAACACGTCCGATCCCATGCGCCTCACGGTCGGCACCGACACGCCCGGCGTCTACAAGTACATCTCCGCTGCGATCGCCTTCGATACCGAAAAGGGCATCGACCGCGTCGCCATGAGCAAAGAAGAATACGAAGCTTCCTCCGATACGATATTCGGCGCTGTCTTGCAGAATATACAGCAAAAAGACCTCGATCGGCTCATCTGCTTACGCACCTTCCTCCGTCTTGACGGCACCACCTATTACAGCCACGTGTATACCTGCAAGGCGGGAAGCACGCAGGAAGTCATCAAAGACGTGATCATTGACGCCGGCGATCTTTACTGATCCGCTTACGACATGTCGAAAGGAGATATATACAATGAAAAAAGACTATCAAAAGCCGACCGTTGAGGTCATCACGATCGCGTCTGATGATTATATTCTGACCAGCTTCAACAAGGAAGCGACCGCCGACGGCAACTGGATCTTCCAGTGATTCCGCCTTAAACTTGCAGACTGACACTCCTCCAATACAAAGGTAGGCAGAGCTTCGGCTCTGTCTATCTTATTTTATCTTGACTTACCGCGAAAAGTGTGGTACACTGTGGACAAAGAATCACCACAAACACAAGGAGGCTCTCACATGAAACTCTACGTATCCACCCCCAAGGCGAACACCTATTTTTCCGAAAAGGAAATTGCCTTCGACAACGCTTTCGTCCCCAACGAGACCTTTGTCATCAACGTGCATCCCGAGGCCGCTCATCAGACCGTGCTCGGCTTCGGCGGCTCCTTCACCGAGTCCTCGGCATATAACTATTCCCGCCTTTCCGACGAGCAGAAAAAGGCCTTTCTCGAAGCCTATTTCGATCCCCAAAAGGGCATCGCCTACAACTTCGGCAGAACGCACATCAATTCCTGCGACTTTTCTCTCGGCATCTATACCTACGTGCAGGACGGCGACAAGACGCTCGAAAGCTTTGACATTTCCCGCGACAAACAGTACATCATTCCCTTCATCAAGGATGCCATGAAATACTGCGGCAAGGAGCTCATTCTGTTCGCCTCCCCCTGGAGCCCGCCCGCCTACATGAAGGACAACAACAGCCCCATCCGCGGCGGCAAGCTGCTCGACGAATACAAGCAGACCTGGGCACATTACTATGCGAAATACGTCAAGGCATACGCGGCAGAGGGCATCACCATTTCCGCCATCTCCATCCAGAACGAGCCCAACGCCGTTCAGCCGTGGGAAAGCTGTTACTATTCCGCAGAGGACGAGGCGGAGCTGATCGAAAAATATCTGACGAAAGCCCTTGACGAAGAGGGGCTGTCCGACCTCAAAATCATCATCTGGGATCACAACAAGGAGCGCGTTTACGACCGTGCAAAAGCGACGCTCGCCAAAAAAGAGGTCTACGACCGTGTCTGGGCGGTGGGACACCACTGGTACAGCGGCGATCACTTCGACTCGCTGACGATGGTGGACGAACAGTTGAAGAAACCGGTCATCTGCACGGAATTCTGCTGCACCATCTACATGGACGTCTACCAGTGTGCCGAGCTGTACGCCAAGGAGATCGCCGGCAACTTCAATCATCGGTGCATCGGCTCGTGCGACTGGAATCTGCTTCTCGACCAGTTCGGCGGTCCGTATCACAACCGTTCGGACGCGACGGTATTCAAGGCAGGCAACACGGTGTTGGAAGACCGCAACAGCGGCTGTTACGCGCCGGTGTTATACGACTTTGAAAAGAAGGAGCTCATTTTCACGCCGATCTATTATTACATCGGGCATTTTTCCAAGTTTGTCAAGCGCGGTGCGGTGCAGATCGGCACGACAAAGTATGCGGACACGGTAACGGCGTGCGCCTTCAAAAACCCGGACGGCGAGATCGTTTTGGTCGTTATGAATGCCGAGGACTACGATCAGACGCCCATCTTACACATCGACGGCAAGGCGGCAAGCTTTACTCTGCCCGCACACTCGATCGCTACGCTGATTATATAAGGCGTGCCGCTTTATCCTGCCCGCGCCGCTTGCGGCGCGGGCAGAAAAACGTTTTACTTTTTTCTCGCAAGAGAAAGAAAAGAAACTCCTTTTTTCTCACAAGAGAAAGAAAAAAGGAGTTTCTTCCCTTATTTCAGCGAAGCCAGTATTTCCGCCGCCTGTGCGCGTGTCAGTTCCTCCTGCGGCAGCAGTGTTCCGAAGCCGGTCCCGTTGAATATCCCGCAGGCGGTCAGATTGGCAAACGCCTGTCCCGCCCAGACGGGTATCGCGCTCTGATCGGCAAATGCCATCCTTGCCGCCGAAACATCCGGCAGATCCAGGATCCTGTCAAGCATGACCGCCGCCTGTGCGCGTGTGATGGGCTCAAAACTGTCGAACCGATACGTGCCGTCACCGTTGTCATACCCCGATACAATGCCGTTTACACGGGCATATTCCGCATAACTGCGGATGTTGGCGGGAATCTCCTCATCATCCGAAAAGCCGCTTTGCGCGACCGCCGTGATCTTGGGCTCGTACCCCGCCCGAATAAGCGCCATGGCAAGAAAATCACCGCGTGTGACAGGTCCGTCCGGCGAAAACGTGTACGTCCCGTCCGGTTGTTTTTCCGCCTGCATCAGCCCCGCCGAGCATAAGGCGAGCGCGCTGTTGTACGCCCAGTGATGCGTCATGTCCGAAAAGACCGTGTCGCTCTGCGGCTTGCGTACCGTGATCTTCACCGCGGTGTCACCGCCGCTGTTGCCGAACACGTCGGCCGCCCGGTAGGAAAAGCTGTCCACCCCGACAAAATCCTTTTTCGGCGTGTAGGAAAAATACCCGGTCTCCTTGTCAAGCGAAAGCGTACCGTGCGCCGGGTACGACACCACCTTCACCGAAAAGGCGTCGTTTTCGGGATCGCTCACCGATAAAAAACGGAAAACGGCGACGTTTTTTGCCGTCTCCAGATCCTGCGAGGCGGAAACGGGCGCCAGATTGACCTCTTTCAACAGATTCACCGTACAGCTTACCGCCGCCGTGCCGCGTCCCGCCGTCGCGTCGGAAACGGTAAACGCCGCCGTGCAGGGCTCATTGCCGCTCGGCAGAAAATACAGACGGTCGAAGTCCTCTCTGGCGATCAACTGATTGTCGCACACGACGGAATTGCCGATATACAGCTTTCCCGCCTGCGCGTCCGGCAGTTTGTCCATGCGGATATATCCCGTTTTCCCGCCGAGCACGCCGTCAAAATCCTCCCCGGAAAAGGCAAGCGCCGTGCCTGCCACCCCGCATTTTTTTAAGGACAGGCTCTTTTCCAGAAAAGGAAACGACGGACTGAGCGGTGCCGCAAGGCACTCTGCTCCCAACAGCATGACGGCGGCAATGACGCAAAGTCCTCCGGCAAACGTGCGTTTTTTCATGAATTATCTTCCTTTCTCATTTTCTCGTTTTCCCGCTTTTTGCGTTTGCTCCTATTATTGCCGCTTCTTCCTTTTCATATTCTTTTTCGGGCAAAAAAACATCCCGTCACGAACGTGACGGGATGTTCCGTTATTTGATAATCACTCCACGTAAGTCGAAACGGGGATGTTTTTGAGTTTCAGCTTGCCGATCAGCTCCGAGCCCTCCGGCAGCATGATCGCCGCCGACGAGCGGTAGAACGCGATCTCACTGATGTCCTCGGTCGCCGACGAGAAGTACACCTGCGTTGCCGGGCTGTCAAGGAAAGCGTAGTACGCGACCTTTTTGACCTCGCTTCCGTAGCGGACGACCGACGACGCGCCGTTGTGGCGAAGCAGGACGCCGTCACCGACGATGACGTCGACAGCGGTCTGTGCCTTGTACCACGGGATCTGATCGAAATAGTCGCCGAAAGCAAAGATGCCTATCGTTTTCACGGTCTCGGGGATGGCAAGCGTTTCGAGCGCGTCACAGCCGTAGAACGTCTGATCGGCGATCTTTTCGAGACCTGCCGGGAGCGTGACGGCCGTAAGAGAAGAACAGCCCTGGAAAGCCGCCGTGCCGATGCGCAGCACCGAATCCGGGATGACGACCGTCCGGATCGTCGTGTCGTTCATAAAAGCGCCGGCGCCGATCTCGGTCAGCGTGTATTCTTCCGTCGTCGTCTCGCCCTTCTTGGTGTGTACGCGTGTGACCTTCTCGGTCAGCACGACGTCCTCCGCCGTACCGTTGTAGGCGGTCAGAATGGCGCCGTCCGGCGTGAACTCGTATTCAAATTCCGACTCTTCCTCTTCTTCGATCGGCAGGACGATGACGTCTTCCGGATTTTTCGTCTGCGTATCATCCGTCTGCGCCGCTTGGTCCGGCTTTGCCGTGCAGGCAGTCAGTGCTGCCGCGACGAGCAGGGCGCCGAGTATGCTCGCTGTTTTTCTGTTCATATTCCGTAGTTCCTTTCTTGTCATAGGCAAATGATCGCCTCAAATCGGGTACAGTATACCACACGGCGGGGAAAATTTCAACACTTCCCGCCGAAAATTGTGACAGTTGCACATTTTTGACGTGTTGTTTTTGTAAGATAATGCCAAAAAATCAACGGAAAATCACACGTTGAAGCGGAACAGTACGACGTCGCCGTCCTGCATGACGTATTCTTTTCCCTCCGAGCGCATGATGCCCTTTTCCTTGGCGGCGACCGTCGAGCCGCACGCTACGAGGTCGTCGAACGAAACGATTTCCGCGCGGATAAAGCCGCGTTCAAAGTCCGAATGGATCTTGCCCGCCGCCTGCGGCGCCTTGGTGCCCTTGCGGATGGTCCAGGCACGCACTTCTTCGGGACCGGCGGTCAAAAAGCTGATGAGCCCGAGCAGATCGTAGCACGCCGTCACCAGATTGTCAAGTCCGCTCGCCTCGATGCCGAGCTCATGCAGAAACTGCTTTTTTTCGTCGCCCGAAAGCTCGCTGATCTCGGCTTCAAGCCCTGCGCAGATGCTGATGATGCCGGCGTTTTCCTCGTCGGCGATCGCTTTCAGTGCCGTGTAATACGGATTCTGCGAAAGGTCGCTTCCGATGGCTTCCTCGTTGATGTTGGCGACGTAAATGACCGGCTTTGCCGAAAGCAGCGGCACCTCTTTGAGCAGTTCGCGCTCGTCGTCGGTAAAGTCGATGGCGGACGCCTTCTTTCCCTCGTTGAGGACGGCAAGGATGCGTTCGAGAAGGTCGATCTCCTTCTGCACGGATTTGTCGCCTTTGAGCACCTTGCGGGAACGGTCGAGGCGGCGCTCCACGATCTCGATATCCGAATAGATGAGCTCGAGATTGATGGTGGAAACGTCGTCGGCGGGATCGATGACGCCGCTGACGTGGATGATGTCGTCGTTTTCAAAGCAGCGCACGACGTGCACGACGGCATCCACCTCGCGGATATGCGAAAGGAACTTGTTGCCGAGTCCCTCGCCCTGAGATGCGCCCTTGACGAGCCCCGCGATATCGACGAATTCGATGACGGCAGGGGTGTATTTTTTCGGATCGTACATTTTCGCCAGCACGTCCAGCCGCTTGTCGGGGACGGCGGCGATGCCGACGTTGGGGTCGATAGTGCAGAACGGGTAGTTTGCCGATTCCGCACCGGCGTTGGTGATAGCGTTGAAAAGGGTACTTTTTCCGACGTTCGGAAGCCCTACGATTCCAAGTTTCATTTTTCGTTCTTCCTTAATATGACGTAATATCAGATATTGTTTGAGCCGACGGTCTTACGCCGCCGCACGGTAAACATCTTTACGAACGGATACGCGAGAGAAAGGCTCTTGTCACGGGGCTCTGCGGATCGCCGAAGATGTGCTCCGGTGTTCCCTGCTCCTCGATGATGCCGTTCGCCATGAAAATGACGCGATCCGAGACATCCCGTGCGAAATCCATTTCGTGCGTGACGATGATCATGGTGGTGTTGTCGTTTTTGAGCTCGCGGATGACGCGCAAGACCTCTCCCGTAAGCTCCGGATCGAGTGCCGACGTCGGTTCGTCAAAGCACAGGATGTCCGGGTCCATATTGAGTGCGCGCGCGATGGCGACGCGCTGCTGCTGACCGCCGGAAAGCTGGCACGGATAGGCGTCCGCCTTATGCGCGAGCCCTACCTCTTTCAGCCACGTCATCGCCTCTCCTTTGAGCTGTTCTTTCTTATGCCGCTCGGCAGGCGGCAGTTCTCTTTCGTACAGCTCCTTGGCAAGCGTCAGATTGCGGAGCACCGTATACTGCGGGAACAGGTTGAACGACTGGAACACCAGTCCGAAATGCAATCGGTTTTCGCGAAGCTGCTTTTCGGTTTTCGCCGTTTTGTCCGCCGCGTTGAAGATTTCCCTGCCGTTGACGCGGATGACACCCTTATCGGGGCGCTCCAAAAAGTTCAGGCACCGCAGCAAGGTCGTCTTTCCGCTGCCGGACGAGCCGATAACGGTGACCGCCTGCCCCTTTTCCACCGAAAAGCCGATGCCGGAAAGGACGGTCGTCTGTCCGAAGCTTTTGTAGATGTTCTCCACTTCCAGTATAGCCATATCCCGTCCTCCTCTCAATGGAAATAACTGAGTTTCTTTTCGATCCTGCGGAACAGCACCGTCAACAGTCCGTTGAACAGTAAGTAGTACACGCCCGTAAAGAACAGCGGCCACAGCAGACCGGAATAGCCGCGGGCGCCTTTGAGGAAGGAATATCCGGCATGGATGACTTCTTCCAGGGCGATGATACGCGCAAGAGAGGTGTCCTTGACTAACGTGATGATCTCGTTTGCCACGGGCGGGACGATGTTCTTGACCATTTGCAGCAGTTCGACGTGCAAAAAGATCTGTCCGCGCTTCATGCCGAGCACCATGCCCGCCTCACGCTGACCGATCGGCACGCTCTCGATACCGCCGCGGAAAATCTCCGAGAAATAGAAGGCGTAATTGATGATGAACGCGACGGCGGACGCCGCAAAGCGACCGCTTTCGCCCGATGCCCACGGATTGCCCGACGGCAGAACGAAGCCGGGGATATAGAAAATGATGAGCAATTGCAGCATGAGCGGTGTGCCGCGGATGATCCACACGAAAAAGCGGGTGATCCATTTGATGGGCTTGATGCGGCTCATGGAGCAGAAGGAGATGAGAAGCCCGAGCGGGAGCGCTCCGACAAGCGTGACGGCAAACAGTCTGAGCGTTTGCAGAAAGCCCTCGTTCATCGCCTGGATGACGGTTAAGAATTCAGATGACATGATTTTCCCATCCTTATTTCAAGGGTAGTAAGATACACCAAAACAGAGGACGCTTCCGCCCTCTGCTTTGCTGTTTTCAACTGTCGGAAAGGACAGAGCGGATCACTGAGCGATCAGCGCCGCCTGTACGCCGTACTGCTCGGCGATTTCCTGCATGGTGCCGTCTTCGTAGGTCTTCTTGAAGAACTCGTCAAGCTTTGCGGCAACGTTCGAGCCCTTGCGGAAACCGGCGCCGTATTCTTCGCTGTTGAGTCCGACGGTGTAGATCAGGTCTTCGTAGCTCGTGCCTTCGCCGACCATGGCGGCTGCCATGAGAGAGTCGATGATGGCGGCGTCAGCCGTGCCGGCCTTGACTTCGAGAAGCGCGGTAGCCTGGTCGACGACGGGCGTATAGGTAAAGCCGTTTTCTTCCGCCATATCTTCGCCGGCAGAGCCTTCCTCGACGGCGAACGACAGCTCTTTGAGCGATGCGGCGTCGGGATAGAGTTCGAGCTCGTCGATCGGCAGGACGACGATCTGAGCGTTATTGCAGTAGGGCTTGGAGCACTCCATAGCGGCAAGCACTTCGTCGCCGAGCGTCATGCCGTTCCAGACGACGTCGATGCTCTTACCGTTGAGCTCCATGACCTTATGTCCCATTCAATGACCTGAAATTCGGGCGTGACGCCGAGATATTCGGCAAACGCCTTTGCCATGTCGGCGTCAAAGCCGATCCATTCGCCATTTTCATTCTGATAGTCCATCGGGGCGAAATCGGTGATGCCGATGATGAGGGTACCCTTATTCGTGATATAATCGAGGTCGGTGGCGGATTCCTGCTGTTTTCCGGTGCAGGCGGTAAGGATGGCAAGCACTGCGACAAGCAGTACCGCGAGAATCAATGCTGTCTTTTTCATGATGATAATTCCTTTCTTTATTGCTTTACTTTGGTAAAGCATTCAGCAGATGTATTATACCACAAGTATTTATGTTTGTCAAGAGGAAGCCGAAGGCTTCACCCATACCACAGGAATTTCTCCATCCCTGCAAAAACGCTTGCAAATCCCGAAAAGATGTGTTATACTAATAAATAAATATGCGATAAGGAGGATCAGCCGTGTATATCAAGCCGCTCGACCGCGAAACGTACACCGATTTCGAACTGCATTACACCTTTCACACGGACGAGCATTATGCCGTCACCGTCGTCAGCGAAAAAGACAGGATGCGCTACGAACTCACACGGGAACGCTACGGGACGACGCGCTTTCTCCAAAACACCGACATCCTCTACGAAGATACCTTCCCCAACGCCGAAGCCTACGCCGTGTGTGAGGACGGCACCGATACCGTGCTCGGCTATCTCGAGGTGGCGTTCGAGGAATGGAACAACCGCCTGCGCATGACACAGCTTCTTGTGGACGAAAAGGCACGCGGCAAGGGCGTCGGTACGTTTTTAATGAACTTCGTGAAAGATATGGCAAAAGAACGCGACTACCGCGTCATCGTGCTGGAAACGCAGAACTACAACGTGCCCGCCATCGATTTTTACCGGAGATCCGGCTTTGTCTTCTCCGGCGGCAACGTGTATTTTTACTCCAACTGCGATATCGAGGACGACGAAGTGATGCTCGAAATGTCGTACCTCGTCGAATAAACTTTTTCTCATGAATACTATTTCCCGAAAGGAACGAAAACTACTATGGAACTGTTACAACAGCTCGCCGACCTCATTTTTCCCGACGTATCGGAGACCGATACCGTCGAATCCCTCGAAGAACGCTTTCCGGAGCGCGGTCTGAAAGAAGGCTCCCGCGTTACCCGCATGGCGCCCAGCCCTACCGGCAGTATGCACATCGGCAACTTGTACGGCGCGCTCGCCGACGAGCGGATCGCCCACACCTCGGGCGACGACGGCGTGTTCTATCTGCGCATTGAGGACACCGACGACAAGCGGGAAGTCCCCGGCGCCGTCGAAAAGATCATCAAATATCTCGGCGCGTTCGGCATCGGCTTTGACGAAGGCGCTTGCGCCGACGGCGACGAGGGCGCATACGGTCCCTACCGTCAGCGTGCCCGTGCCAAGATCTACCATATCGTCGCCAAGAAGCTCCTTCTTGACGGCAGAGCCTACCCCTGCTTCTGCACCGAAGAGGATCTGCAAAAGGCGCACGACGCGCAGGAAGCCGAAAAAGCAAACTTCGGCTACTATGGCAAATGGGCGATCCACCGCGATATGCCGCCCGAGGAAGCCATCCGGCGTATCCAAAACGGCGACAGCTTCGTGCTTCGCTTCAAGTCTCTCGGCGATCCTTCCAAAAAAGTGGAATTCAAGGACGCCATCAAGGGCAAGCTCTCCTTCCCGGAAAACGACCAGGATTTCGTCCTGCTCAAATCCGACGGCATCCCCACCTATCACTTCGCTCACGTGGTAGACGACCATTTCATGCGCACCACCGACGTCGTGCGCGGAGAAGAATGGCTGTCCACCCTGCCGTGGCACGTCGAACTGTGGCGCGCCTGCGGCTTCAAGATGCCGCGCTTCTGCCACACGGCGCAGGTCATGAAGCTCGACGAGGAGACCGGCACCAAGCGCAAAATGTCCAAGCGCAAGGATCCCGAATGCACCCTCGGCTTCTATTTCGAAAAGGGCTATCCCGCCGACAGCGTCATCGAATACCTCATGACGCTGCTCAATTCGAGCTACGAGCAGTGGCGTATGGCAAATCCCGACGCCCCGTATACCGACTTTCCCTTCAAGGCGTCCGGCATGGGCAATTCCGGCGCCATGTTCGATCTCGCCAAGTTCAACGACGTTTCCAAAAACCGCATCGCCCGCCTGTCCGCCGACGCCGTATACCAAGGCGTTGCCGCATGGGCAAAGGAAAACGATCCCGATTTTTACGCGCTCCTTACGCGGGATGCTTCCTATGCGAAAGCCTTCTTCGCCATCGGACGCGGCGGCAAAAAGCCGCGCAAGGATTTTGCCTGCTACTGCGAGGTAAAGGACTTCGTTTCCTATTACTTCGACGAGCTGTTCGCCGTCCGCGACGCCTATCCCGAAAACGTGCCGGAGGAGGAGCGCGTCGCGCTTCTTGCCGACTACGCCGCCCTTTACGATCCGGCGGACGACAACAACGCGTGGTTCGAAAAGATCCGTACCCTCTCGGAAAAGTACGGCTACACCTCCGATATGAAGGCGTACAGGGAAAATCCGTCCGCCTTCAAGGGCAGTGTCACGGACGTTTCCAACGTCATCCGCGTCGCCGTGACCGGACGGCTCAATTCGCCCGATCTCTGCCAGGTCATGCAGGTGTTGGGACGGGAGCGCGTGGCTCTTCGTCTCGCAAAAGCTGCCCGGTGATCCCTCTGCCGGCAAAGGGCAACATTTTTATAAAAGCGGGCAATATCGCGATATTTTTTATCTGTTATCCAATGTATGATGATAACATCAGAATCAATGCCAGGAGGTTATTATGAAAACCGTCATCATTCCCCGCTCTCTTGCGGGAGACACGCACAACCTTTCCCCCGTCGTGGCAAAAGAACTGCAAACCTTATCCGCCGCAGGCGGCGGCACGCTCTCCTTTGAGACGGGCGAATACCATTTTTACGAAACAGATGCCGAGCACGCATTGTTTACCTGCTGTTACAACACCGACGGCGAAAAGATCATGGCTTTCCCGCTGCTCGGACTGCATGACATAACCATAGACGGGAACGGGAGCGTCTTCATCATCCACGGACGCCTCTCCCCGTTCATCGTGTCCGAATGCCGCGGCATCACGCTGTGCAATTTCACCCTCGACAACGCTTTCCCCTCCACGGTGGATATGCACGCCGTCGAGATCACCGACGACGGCTTCGTGCTCGCCGTCAACCGCGACACCTGTCCCCTGCGTGTGGAAAACGGGCATCTCCTTTTCGAGCGGGAGGGCTTCACCCTGGATTCCTCTCACATGAAATTCTCCCTGCACGCCGCCGACCGCATGGCGATCTACTATCTGTTCGCCGGCGAATGCGACGTCTCGCGCTACAACCTCGCGACCTCCTTCATCAGCGCCGACGCCGAGGATCGCGGCGACACCGTCGCCTTCCGCTACCGCGACGATACGCAGATCAGGTTCCCGTACGCTCTCGGCGAGCCCATCATCCTCAATCTCGATGAAATCCGCTACCGGAGTGTGTTTCTCCTCAACGAAAGCAAGGACGTCACGCTCCGCGACATCACCATCCGCCGCGGCGGCGGCGGTTTCGGCTTACTGTCGCAGTTGACGGAGAATCTGACGGTAAAGCGCCTCTGCACCGACACCGCTTTTCACAACGAGCGCATGAGCATGACCGCCGACGCCTTCCACATCGTCAATTCCACCGGGCTTGTCGCCATCGAGGACTGCCGGATGTCCTCCTTCCTCGACGACGCCATCAACATCCACGGCTCGTACGCGTTGTTCGACGCCGTCGAAAACGGCGTTATCCACGCTCACATGGGGCATCAGGCACACGGCAGGCTCGCCTTTATCAAAGACGGCGACACCGTCTCCTTCATCCACCCGCAGTCGCACGACGTCATCGCCAAAGCGACGGTACGCGGCATGACGTTCGTAGGAGACGACGTCCTGCAAAAGTTCACGCTGATCTCCGACGAGCCGCTCGAAAACGCCGACATTCCCGCAGACGCTCTCATCGAAAACTCTTCGCGGATGCCCGACGTGCATATTTCCGGCTGTGATTTTTCGGATTACCCGCACATCCGTCTTTCCGGCGGCGGGCACATGGTGATGGAAAACAACTACATCCACGACTGCAACGCCGCACTTCTCGTCATGGATCTGTGCCGGTACTGGTACGAATCGGGACGGGTAAACGAGCTCATCGTCCGGAACAACCGCTTTGACAACTGCAACAAGCTCGGCGGCGGAGGCGGCTTCGTCGAAATCGGCATCGCCGGCTTTGACGGTGCCTCGGCGCCCAAACTGCACGACACCGTCTGCTTTGAGAACAACGCCTTTTCCCGCGCGCCCGGCGCCATCTTCACGGGCGGCGGCGTCAAGCATTTCATAAACCGCGGCAACACCCTCGACGGTAAGCCTCTGCCCGACGAAAAAGTGTGCGTCGCGCGGTAAAAACCGTCATCACACGTTCTTTTCAGAAAGGAATGGTCACAAATATGGCAAACGAACCCGTAACCGAAACGAAAGAGGTCGCTTCTCCCGAGGAGAAACCGTCCTCCAACTTCATTCACGACATCATCGACGCGGACCTCGCCGCCGGTTTTTCCGAGCGCATCCACACCCGCTTCCCGCCCGAGCCCAACGGCTATCTGCATATCGGCTCCGCCAAGGCGATCTGGGTCAATTACAGCACGGCGAAGAAGTACGGTGGGCTGTTCAACCTGCGCTATGACGACACCAACCCCGTCAAGGAAGACGACGAGTACGTGCACGCCATCGAGGAGGACCTGCGCTGGCTCGGCGCCGTGCCGGACGCCATCTTCTACGGCTCCGACTATTTCGAAAAGTGCTACGAGTTCGCCGTCAAGCTCATCCAGGACGGAAAAGCGTACGTCTGCGACCTGTCCCCCGAAGAGATGCGCGCCTACCGCGGCACCCTCACCGAGCCCGGCAGGGAATCGCCCTACCGCAACCGTTCGGTAGAAGAAAATCTCGATCTGTTCGAGAGAATGAAGAACGGCGAATTTGCCGACGGCACGCACACCCTGCGCGCCAAGATCGACATGGCGTCGCCCAACATGAATATGCGCGATCCCGCCATTTACCGCATCCTCCACACCCATCACCACCGTCAGGGCGACAAGTGGTGCATCTATCCGTTATACGACTACGCGCATCCCTTGCAGGACGCGCTGGAAGGCATCACGCATTCGCTGTGCTCCATCGAATTCGAAAACCACCGTCCGCTCTACGAATGGGTGGTGGACAACGTCGGCATCGAGCACAAGCCCAAACAGCGCGAGTTCGCCCGCCTCAACGTCACCTACACCGTCATGAGCAAGCGCTACCTGCGCGCCCTGGTGGAAGAGCATCTCGTCGACGGCTGGGACGATCCGCGTATGCCTACGCTGTGCGGTCTGCGCCGCCGCGGCTTCACGCCGGGCTCCATTTTTGAATTCGTCAAGCGCAGCGGTATCTCCAAAGCCCTCTCGCTGTGCGACATCCAACTGCTCGATCACTGCATCCGCGAAGAGCTCAACACCTCCGCTTCCCGCCGCATGGCGGTGCTCGATCCCATCGAGGTGGAGATCACCAACTTCGACGAGGACAAGACCGAATACTTCGACGTTGTCAACAACCCCGAAAAGCCCGAGGAAGGCACCCGCAAAGTGCCCTTCACCAAGCACCTGTATATCGAACGCGCCGACTTTTCGGACAACCCGCCGCCCAAGTTCCAGCGTCTTAAAATCGGCGGCGAGGTGCGCTTCATGAGCGCCTACGTCGTCAAGTGCGAACAGGCTCTTTACGACAAGGACGGCAACGTGACAAAGCTTCTCTGCACGGTCGATCCCGAAACGGCAGGCACCAATCCGCCCGACGGACGCAAGATCAAGGGCACCATCCACTGGGTGAGCAAGGCGCACGCCGCGGACGCCGAGGTAAGGCTGTACGACAGACTTTTCACCATCGAGGACACCGGCGCCATCCCGGAGGACAAGTCCTTCCGCGACTATCTCAATCCCGACAGCCTCACCGTCATGCCTCACGCAAAGCTCGAAGCCTCGCTTGCCGACGCTTCGCAGGGCGAAAGATTCCAATTCGTGCGCACCGGCTATTTCTGCAAGGACGTTCACGATCCTCACGTTTTCAACCGCATCGTGACGCTCAAAGACAGTTTTGCCAAGACGCTCGCCAATTCTTGAATAAGGTCGGATCATCATGCTGATACGAAATGCTTACGTGGTATCGGAAACCGACGTGCGCCGCCGCGACGTGCGCGTGACGGACGGCGTCTTCTCCGAGATCAAAGAATTTTTAGCCCCCGTGAACGGCGAAACGACGGTCGATTTTGAAAACGATCTGCTCTTTCCGGGGCTCGTCGACAGCCACACCCACGGGGCGGTCTGCCGCCTGTTCTCCGATCCGACGGCGGAGCTTTCCGACATCCTCGCCTATGAGGCGACACAGGGCGTGACGACTGTCGCCGCCACCCTGCACACCCTGCCGACCGACCGCATCGCCGCCTGCGTCGGGAACGTGCGCAGAACGATACGCGAAAATCCCGTCGGAGCCCGCATCGGCGGCATCCACGCGGAAGGGCCGTTCATCAACGCCGAACGCAAGGGCGCCATGAATCCCGCCTATGTCGCCGAGCCGTCCGTTTCCGCTTTTGAAGAGATCCACGAGGCGTGCGGCGATCTGCTGTGCCTCATGACGCTCGCCCCCGAAAAGGAGGGCGCGATCGACGTCATCCGCGAGGCGGTCCTGCAAGACGTGCAGGTGTCCGCCGGGCACACCGACGCCACCTTCGCGCAGATGAAGGCCGCCGTTGACGCCGGACTTTCCCGCATGACGCACACCTTCAACGCCTGCCGTCCCTTCAACCACCGCGATCCGGGCGTGTTGGGCGAGGCGCTGACCGATCCGCGCGTCACCTGCGAGGTCATCTGCGATTTTGCCCATCTCGACAGGGCAACCGTCGAACTGATCTACAAGCTCAAAGGGGCAAAGGGCTTTACCGCTGTCAGCGATTCGGAATTCTGCGCGGGACTCGCGCCGGGCAGTACCACCGTCTTCGACGGACGCACGTTTACGGTAAAGGACGGGCTTGCCTATCTCGAAAACGGCACCATCGCCGGCAGTGCGTCGTCGCTGTTTGCGGCGCTCGGCAACCTCACATCGCTCGGCATCCCGCTTCCCGACATCGCGCACATGCTGTCAGCCTCCCCCGCCGACGCCATGGGACTCGGCAACCGCACCGGGCGCATCGAGGTCGGCAAATGGGCGGATTTCATCCGACTTGACAAAAACGGGACTTTACGACAAACTTTCGTTTCGGGAAAAGAGGTATATCACAAATGAAACGCTCCGTATTATTTTTGATTCTCGCTTTGCTCGTTTTGACCCTTTCGGTCATGCTGTTTGCCTGCACGTCACAGCCTTCCGCAGAGCAGACGCCCGCCGGGGAGGACGCCGCCGCGGAAACCGGCGAAGAACAGCAAGCCGAGCCGATCCACTATATCACGCGGCCGTTAAACAAGGAGACCGATCTGAAAGAGGTCGACACCGAGGTGCTTCTCGCGGCACAGCAATTTCTCGCGGACACGCTCGGCTCGGTCGATGACGACGGGAATCCGTGCCTGTACGCCATCGAGGGGCAGGTCTTCATTGACGGCGGCGATTACTTTTTCGGCAACGTCCGGGAGATGGACAACAGCACGAGCGAAATTGCCGCATTGCCGACTGTCGCGCAGTTCGTCTTAGCGACCGACTACTCGGAAATGTATTATGTATGGTGGATGCCGGAAGAAATGATCATATATGATCTGACTGACATCCTGCACCAATAAACAAGAACCTCCTTTTTTTCTTGCAAAAGAAAAAAAGGAGACAAAAAAAGATTGCCGGGGAGTTGCCCCGGAGCCCCCTTACGCCGCAAATGCCGACTGCGCGCGGAGCGCTCCGTCGGGAGATTTGCGGCGGCGGAAAACATTTGCCGCAGTATCACCGACTACGCCATACAAAAAACCGAGCCTCGTGGCTCGGTTATGTTTTTATTGTACAAATGGCGGCGTACTGCCGGAAATTCTCGATTTGCGGAAAAGGATGATATGGTTGAATACGTCCCTATCCGGCTTTGTGCCTCTTTCCGGCGCGCTGGAAGTTTCTGCAAACAAAAGGGATGCGGCACGCGCTCACGGTTTTGCGCAATGCCGCCATAGTCAACGGCGGCATTGCCCCGGTCGCGGGCTGGTTATGTAGGTGTTTTTACATATCCTGCTCGCGGATTGCCCCGCGCAAGCGGCGCGGTTTGTGCAATCACAGATCGAGTTTCAGATCGTTTTCCTTGATCCATCCTGCCTTGCGCAGAGGGATCGCGATCCCGTACGACAGCACCGCCGGCAGGACAAAGCAGATAAGCACCAGCCCTATCCAGTCCCCTGCCGTAATGGCGGTCTTTGTCCCGGCGGCAATATCCTTCACCCAGCCGGTATAGACGCCGATCTGCCCGACAAGCCCACAGGTGCCCATGCCGGACGCCACGGCGGCGCCGTTCATTTCCAGATGAAATACGCAGGTCGCAAGCGGCCCCGTAACGGCAGAGGCTATGATCGGCGGGATCCAGATGCGCGGATTCTTGACGATGTTGCCCATTTGCAGCATACTCGTGCCGATGCCCTGCGCAAACAGTCCGCCCCACTTATTCTCCCGGAAGCTCATGACGGCAAAGCCTACCATCTGCGCACAACAGCCCGCCACCGCGGCACCTCCCGCAAGTCCCGTCAGCCCGAACGCCGCACAGATGGCGGCACTGCTGATGGGAAGCGTCAGCGCGATGCCTACCATGACCGACACGAGGATGCCCATGATCAACGGCTGCTGCTCGGTCGCCCACATGATGGCGTTGCCTACGGCGCTTGCGGCTTTTCCGATATAGGACGCGCAGGTGATCGACAGCAGAACGCCCGAACAGATGGTGACAAACGGCGTCACGATGAGGTCGATCTTAGTCTCCTTGCTGACAAGCTTGCCGAGCTCGGTGCTGATGATGGCGATGAACAGCACCGCGAGCGGACCGCCCGCCCCGCCGAGTTCATTGGCGCTAAGACCAACCGTCACAAGAGAAAACAACACTAACGGCGGCGCTTTGAGCGCATAGCCGATGGCAAGCGCCATGGCGGCACCGGAAGCGCTTTTGGCGTAATCGCCGACCGTCACGAGCACGTCGATATGAAACTGCGAACCGATCGTGCCGATGATGGTGCCGATGAGCAGAGAGGCAAACAGCCCCTGCGCCATGGCGCCCAGCGCGTCGATGAAATAGCGGTCAAAGGAAAAAATGATGTTCTTGCGTTTGAGAAATTCTTTCATGGGATCACTCCTTGCTGACAAAAACGGACGGTCATGATTGACAGCCGTCAAAAAAGGTGCTATACTGTCATAAACTATGGTAAAGAGGGAATCGTTGTGAAAAAGTTCACCGTTCACAGTGAAACGGTCTATCTGCTCGCGCTCATCCTGCTGTCAGCTTCGGTCGCCACGCTGGCGGCGGCGGATTTCGGGGTGTCCATGATCGTGGCACCGGCGTATATCCTTTGCCGCAAACTCACGTTCCTCACCTTCGGGCAATGCGAATACATCTTGCAGGGCATCCTGTTCGCCGTATTCTGCGTGCTGATGAAAAAGGTGAAGCCGGTATATTTCAGTTCGTTCTTAACGGGCGTGATCTACGGCTTATTTCTGGATGCCTGGCGCATGGCAGTGCCGTTATTCGATCCGAACGTGACAGAGCCTGGCAGTATGTCCTTACCGGTGCGGATCGTGTTGTTCGCCGCCGGCATGGTCGGGACGTCGCTTTCCATCGCACTGTTTTACAAGACGTATCTGTATCCGCAGGTATACGACTTTTTCGTCAAGGGCATTGCCGCGCGTTTTTCCCTCAAACGCACGAAATTCAAGCGCATCTTTGACGCCGTGTTCCTGCTTATCTCCTGTGCGATGACGCTTCTCTTCTTCGGGACGTTCGTCGGCGTCGGCGTCGGAACGCTGGTCATCACGGTCATGAACGGGATCCTGATCGGGCTGTTTGAAAAAGGAATAGACCGGTGTTTCACGATCGTGCCGTACTGGGAAAAGTTTTCGACGCACTTCGCCATATAATGCCTATATCATAGCACAGATTATCCGAAATGTCAACCAGAAGCGTGCCGCTTCACCCATCCCGCGCCGCATGAGCGGGGCAAACCGCGAGCGTGAGTGAGCGGAAACAACTGCCGCAGAGTCCCGCGATCAGGGGGACACGCCCGCCAAAACGGCGGCGGGTGCGTCGGATAGAGGCAGAAAGTAGGATAGGGACGTATTTAGCCATGTCATCCCTTTCCGCAAATTATCAGTTTCCGGAAGTACGCCGCCATTTGTACAAAAAGAGAGCCTTTCGTCACCGAAGCGACGAAAGGCTCTCACTGCATTCAGATTATTCGAGGATAAAAAGTCCGTCGGCCGTTGCCGATTTTTCGAAGCTGATCAGAATGAATTCCGATGTTTCCACCCGGATAGCCTCCACGGTCGGTTCTGAGTATTCAAGCAACATTTTATTATTGTTATTCATGATCGTCACTCCTTCTTTCTGTTAATCCGCAATGGCGTTAGCCTGTGTGAGAATGACGCCGCCGTAATAATAGCAGCCGTCGAGACGGATAAACGTGCGCAGAGAGATGGGAGTGCCGACCTTATCGGCGGGAACGTTCTGCAAAACCGCAGCATAGGTGAGCTGCGCGGAAGTTTCGTATTCTTCTTTGGAGCTGTAAAGCATTTCCAGTCCGTTTTCTTTATCCACCGTCAGCGAAGCCGCGATCTTTTTCCCGTCCGTGCGGGTGATGTTGCAGGTCTCGGCCGTCAGGGAATATCCGTTCGGAACAATGAAGTCTTTTGCATCGGCAAAATCTTCCGTTTTTGCGAAAAGCATTCCGAGCTGTTCGGCATATTCGTACATTTCCTTCGGGAAGGTCGCCAGATAGCGAACGTCGCCCTCTTCGCCGGAAACAAAGCTCATGGAAGAAAACGTAGGAACGTATTCACCGGTCGATTCGTAAGCCGGATACAGATAAATATCATACGGCATGTCAACGACCACTTCCTCCATGGCGTCGCCGCCCTTTTCGGTAGTCCAGCCGACCTGTTCGAAAATTTCGCCGTCTTCGCCGATATAAGCGGCCGGGTAATCCGTCTTTACCGAATAAGCGGCATACGGATCAGCCACGTCGCGCAGAGAACGGAACTCACTTCCGTCGTTGTCACAGTACAGCACTGCCGGACGGTAATAGATTTTCAGTCCGTACAGATACCAGACGTCACGATCCTGCGAGAGCGTCATCGACGAGAACGTCTCATCGCTTTCGGTGTTGTCCACGAAAGTCACTGCCGACACCAGATTATTATGCGAAGCGACCCAGCCTTTGCCGGAAGCGCCGTCTGACAAAGTCGCGTCAAAAGCGCGAACGTCTTCGTTGCCCCACAGATCGGAAACGATCCTGTATTCGCCGAAGCCTTCCACTGCGGCAGGCTCATTGAAATCGTCGTTATAGAACGAAAGCGTAGTAGTGTCAAATTGGGAAGAACCGGAACCGATGGTGATATAGTGTCCCGAAGAGTCATTGGTTTTAGATGCCGCGCCCGAACCGAAGGTAAGCATGGCATTGAGGTTTTCAAAAGGTCCGTCAAAGGTCACGTTTCCGTCGTCCGACATATCGCGGAAATCGACGGCAGAGCCCTTGCCGTACTGGCTGATATCATTGCGGTAAACAAGGAAGCCGTATGCTTTTTCCATTTCGCCGGTTCCGAATTTGCGGAAGACCGGATACAGAACGGTAGGCTTGCTCGTGTCGATCTCCACTTCCGTCATGGGCTCCGACGCGCCGAGCGTAGTGGACCAGCCTATCTGCTCGTAATATTCTCCTGAAGATTTCTGGATGCCGTATCCCGCCTTGTCGCTGCGAACCATATAGGTGCCGCCGGTGCAGCTTTCCGAAAGCCACGGGATCTCTTTGCCCTTCCAGTCGGCATAGGTCACGGTGGGCTGAAAATAGATGCTGAAACTGTTGATATCAATATAATCGGCTTCCTTCTGGTTGAACTGAATGGTCACGTAATACAGACCGTTCGTCGAAGAAAGCGATGCGATCGGCGCCTTCTGATAAGAACTGCCGGTGGTGTATATCTCTTCCGGCTCCAGGGTGCCGGCATCATTGTAAGTATAATAGTAACCGCATTTTCCGATCTGGTTGGTGAAATTGTTCTTCCAATCCAGAACGATAACGTACTTTCCGCCTGTACGCGCACCGGTCTTGGCAGCGATTCCGGACGCACCGTAGTTCTGGTTGAGGGAGAACTGGAAGCCGAATCCGATCATAGCCGCACTTCCGCGGGAAGCACGCAGGACGCTTTCGTCGCCGTCCTGAATGATGGAATAGCTCGTCGGTGCACCGTATGCGTTGAAGAACTGGCAGTAACGGTCGTTGAATCCGTACGTCGACGACGCATAAATGCCCTCGTCGCCCGGCGCGTACTCGAATCCGTTTGCGCCGGCAGAAGGTGCTGTGTCAAACGTATTGCGGTACACCAGGATGCCGAATTCGTCAAGGATAGGCTCCGTATCAGAAAGGTCGGCCTTGTTGAGAAGGGTTACCCCCCCCCCCGATTTCTGCGCCGGTTTCCGGCAGGTCAAGATCGAACGCCGCGGCGGGAATGCACACAGCGACCATCAAAACCGACAGGGTCAGCGCCAAGAGTTTCTTTGCTTTCATGGTTTTCTTTTTCTCCTTTGTCCTTTTTTGATGAACAGATGTACAAATACCCTGCTCTCGTTGACATTCTATCATCCAATTTTGAACAATTTAAGTTATATTTGCTAAATTTTTAACGGATTTTATGATTTTTTTGATTTTTTGTTTGCATTTTTCAGTATGGGAAAAGGTGTATCCATGCTTCTACTCCGCGCCGTTATGCGGCGCAGATAGCGTGCTATATGTTTTACTTTTTTTCGCAAGAGAGAAAAGAAACTTCTTTTTTTCTTGCAAAAGAAAAAAAGAAGTCAAAAAAAGATTGCCGGGGAGTTGCCCCGGACCCCCTTACGTCGCAAAGGCGGCATGCGCCGCATCTTTGCGACGGTGCGAGGCGGTATCACGGCGGCTCCGACACAGATCTGCAAATACTCCAAACCGTGCGGCACGGGTACTTTCCATGGCACAAACGGCGGCGTAGTGCCAGATATTCCTGATATGTACAAAGGGAGAGGCTATACGAGATGTTATTCTTTCCGGCTTTGTGCCTCTATCCGGCGCGTGGGAAGTTTCCGCAAACAAAAGATATGCGGCACGCGCTTATGGGTTTGCGCAATGCCGCCACAGTCAACGGCGGCATTGCCCCTGACCGCGGGACACTACACATAATTATACCGCGGGCTCACGCTCGCGGTTTGGGTGAAGCGGCACGCTTCGGGTGAAGCGGCAGGCTCCCGGCACGCGAAAAGTTTTGCGACGCGCCCGCCGCCGTTTTGGCGGGCGTGTCCTCTGACCGCGGGATACTACACATAATTATACCGCGGGCTCACGCTCGCGGTTTGGGTGAAGCGGCACGCTTCCGGCACGCGAAAAGTTTTGCGACGCGCCCGCCGCCGTTTTGGCGGGCGTGTCCTCTGACCGCGGGATACTACACATAATTATACCGCGGGCTCACACTCGCGGTTTGGGTGAAGCCGCAGGCTTCGGGTGAAGCGGCACGCTTCCAGAAGGCTTCATTCTTCGAGTTGCTTGCCGAGAAAGACGGCGGCAGTCTGAATCAGCTTGATCTCGACGTCGGTTGGCGCCGTCGGGTTTTCCTCCGGCAAAATGGTGGAAACGGCACCGATAACGTCCCCTGCGGCAAGAATGGGCATAGCGCACGACAAAGCGATCTTTTCGTTGCCGTCAATGGCGGAATACGTTTGTTCACCGGGCGTAAAGCAGTACAGCTTACGGCTTTCCATGACCGATTCGATATCCGAGGATATCTTTTTGTCGAGGCAGTCCTTCTTATGCAGTCCCGCAAAGGCGATCACGGCGTCGCGGTCGCAGATGATAATAGGACTGCCGCACGTTTTGAAGAGCGTATCGGCGTACTGCGAGGCAAAGCCGACAAGCTCCCCGATGGGCGAATATTTCTTGAAGATGACTTCTCCGTCGCGGTCGGTAAAAATTTCGAGGGGGTCTCCCTCGCGGATACGCATGGTTCTGCGGATTTCTTTCGGTATGACAACACGACCGAGGTCGTCGATTCTTCTGACAATTCCCGTTGCTTTCATAAAAACACTCCTTTTCCGTTTTCTTGGTGTGTTTCTATTGTTTGTGCTTTTTCCTCATTTATACAAAAAGGCGCTTTTTTCGCCGTTGGTAAGTTTTGCAAACAGGAAAAGACCCGCCGCATGGGCAGGTCTTTTTTGCTTTCATTTTTTGCCGGTATTACCGGATGATCAGCTCGTCGTCCTCGAACAGCTCCTCGAAATCCTCGCAGCTGAGCGGGAGCGGGTTTTTGCCGTCGCGAAGGACGGTGCCCTTCTTTTCCTCGCCGTCGTTGTGACGGGTACGGACTTCCACGACCATGCCGTTTTCGGTGCGGCAGGCGATTTCAAGGATATGCTTCTTGGCGTCCGCCTCCTGTACCAGCGTCCAGCCGTCCTTTTTCCAACGAATTGCCATAATAATCAAACTCCTTTATGTGTTTTTGTCAGTATATCACAGTTTTTTCCGTTTGTCAATCACCCCTGTGTAAATCGGATATAATCCATTCGGGAAAATTTGCCGTGCTTTTCTTAAAAAAGCAACACGACACGCCCGCCGCCGTTTTGGTGGGCGTGTCCCCTGACCGCGGGAGACTGCGGCAGTTGCTTTTGCTCGCTCACGCTCGCGGTTTGGGTGCAGCGGCACGCTGCCGCCGCCGTTTTGGCGGGCGTGTCCCTTGATCGCGGAACACTTCGGCATTTGTTTTCGCTTGCTCTATTTGCGAAAATGGGTGAAGCGGCACGCTGCCGGCTCGCTTCAAGTCCTTTTATCATAGTATAAAAGCAGACACCGCAAAAGCGGTGTCTACTTTTATGTCTAAGAACGACCCAAAGGTACATTTTCATACTAAAAAAGCGGAAAAGGGACATCTGCTTCTTCATCTCGACAAACCGGGATTTATAGTTTTTTCATCAGGAGATATTTTTGATTGCCGTCCGGAATATCCGGCAGGATACCAACAACGGAATACCCGTGCTTTTTGTAAAAGTCCGGCGCTTGCCAACTCATAGTGTCGAGATGAACGTGATGACAACCGCGCCTGATTGCTTCTTCCTCTGCGGTCTGCAAAAGCCGTGAACCGATCCCTTGCCGGCGGAATTTTTCGTCCACCCACAAAATATCAACATACATCCATCCC
>JAZRVE010000009.1:0-7675 GCA_045598975.1 Eubacteriales bacterium | reverse complement strand
AGATATCCGCGTATCACTGAATGTCGTTATCGTCGAAAACGTCGCCGCATTCCGGGCAGAACTTCGGCGGATGCGCCGGATCCTCCGGCTCATAGCCGCACTTATCGCACTTATACAGCGGTGCGTCCTGCGGCTTCTTCTTGCCGCACTGCATGCAGAATTTTCCTTTATTGACGGCACCGCACTCGCACTGCCAGCCCTGCGGCTTGCCGCATTCCGAACAGAATTTGCCCGTGTTGCCCGTCTTGCCGCAGGCACACGTCCAGCCGTCCGCCGCTTTTTCGCCGCCGTTTGCCTGTGCGTTCTGCTGTCCCATGGCAAACAGGTTTCCGACGTTCCCGCCGGCGTTCTGCGCCATATTCATGCCGAAAAAGCCGCCCATGGCGCCCATACCGCCCTGATTCTTGGCGGCATCCTGCATGGCCTGCGCCTGTGCGCCGACGAGGTGCGCCGCCGCCATATTGGGATTGGCGAGCGCCGCGTTGCGCTGCAATTCCTTGATCATCTTCTCGTCTTCTTCCGACGCATTGACGGACGAAACGCCGAACGATACGATCTCGATGCCGCGCAGATCCTTCCATTTTTCCGAAAGCACCTGATTGAGCGCCTCGGAAATCTCCGTGGTGTGTCCCGGAAGCGCACTATAACGGATGCCCATTTCGGATATCTTGGCAAAGGCGGGCTGCAAAGCCGTGAGCAGTTCCGATTTCAGCTCGCTGTCGAGCGCGTCACGGGTATATGCCGCTTCCACGTTGCCGCAGACGTTGGTATAGAACAGCATGGGGTTGGTCAGCTTATAAGAGTATTCGCCGTGGCAACGGATGGCGATATCCACGTCAAGTCCGATGCGGGCATCCACCACGCGGAACGGCACCGGCGACGGCGTACCGTACTTATTGCCGACGATCTCCTTGGTATTGAAATAGTAGACGCGCTGATCCTTTCCGGTATCGCCGCCGTATGTAAAACGCTTGCCGATCTGCTTGAACAGCTCTTTGAGCCCCTCGCCGAACGAGCCGGTGAAAATGCTCGGCTCGGTCGAGGTATCATACGTATACTCGCCGGGCTCGGCACAAAATTCCACGATCTTGCCCGATTCCACGATCATCATGCACTGTCCGTCGTTGACGGCGATGCCCGATCCGTTGGAAATGATGTTGTCGCTTCCTCTGTTGTTGGACGAGCGTTTGCCGATCTGCTTACTGCCCTTGACGACAAGCGTATCGGCATCCATACTCTCGCAGTAGAAAAAATCCTTCCATTGGTCGGCAAGAACGCCGCCTAAGGCGCCCAAGCCTGCTTTGATAAGTCCCATGTTCATGCTCCTCCCGATTTTGTGATGTGTATTTTATTTTTGTTTTTTCAAAATCTTCCGCCTCCGCCGCCGTGGCTCGTACCGGACGAGCCGGTGTGCGAATGTCCGCCCGACGAGGACGACGTCTGCCGCGGCGTTTTGGTCACGACACTGCGCAGGTAGTATTCCCGCTGACGGCGGATGTTGATACTGCCGTCCACGAGATAGGTCGAGGCATCCGCCCCCTGACGTACCGGCTTCATTTTGGACCGCAAGATCAGCACCACCACAAGCGCTATGACCACCGCCACGGCGATCCTGCCGATGATCCCCATCCGTTCGTCCGCGTCACTTCCCTCCCGGGAACCGTGATCGTAAGACACGTCCGCAAGCGTCGCATCCTGTTCGTACGCCCGCTCGGTGACGCTTAAAAAGTCCCATGCCGCGCCTTCATAATCCTCGTTTCGCAGGTAGGAAAGCACGGCTTCGCACATTCCGTCGATATACGGGGCAAGTCCGTCCACTTCCCAGCCGGTCGTACTGATATGATAATACCGGTTGCCCGGCTCAACGCTGACAAGAAACAGCACGCCGTCACGGGTATCCCCCACGCCGTAGCCGCCGTAATCATAAAAATCATCGGCATACGCCTCGGCGCTTTTGCCCCGCAGATCGTCCGTCGTCACGATGACAAAGTCCGCCGCGTGATCGAGCGTCATCGTCCGGACACGTTCCCGCAGAGCATTTTCCGCTTCATCAGAGAGCAGATCCGCTCCGTCGACGACGCGATCGAGATCGACGGCATAATACCGTTCCGGATCCGCCGTCTCGCCGTCCGCCGACACCGCCGTCGCTGCGGTCTGCGTCAAAACGTCTGCCGCCGTTCCCCCGTCCGCCGCGACGGACAGGATCAAAAACAGCAAGGCAAGCGCCCACGCCGAAAATCGTTTTCCGTGTTTCACCGTTTCCGCCCCCTTACACGACAAGGAGCAGCAGCGCCGAAAGCGCCGCGGCGATCCCCAAAAACAGTCCCCAGAACTTTACACGTGAGATCGGCAGATCGCCGGTCATCCTGCCGGTCTGTCCGTTGACGGCAAAGGTATACAGCTTATCCCGGTAATGCGAGGTGATGAGATAGACCGGAAGCAGGACGTACTTTGCTTCGGTATCTTTGAGGGATGCGTGAGAGGACATCCGGACGACGCTCGCGTAGCCGTGAAGCTGACGGCGGAACACCTCGTCCATGCTCTGTTTCACCCGCTTATCCGCCCGCGGAAGACTGGCATCGGCGTCCACGTCGAAACGATCCGCCAGAAAGCCCGACAGATACCCCGGTGCAAACGCTTCAAGCTGTGAAAAATCATACGGCTCGATGGAGTCCATCAGCGCATCGTCCAGCTTTTTACTGCCGTCCGCCGGTACGTGGCGGAACGACAGACTGCCGTCGATCTCCACGCCGTAGTAATCCGTTTTGGTATAATTGTACTGCGAATCGCTCCACATATGCACACGCGTCGCCTCATAGGTCGTATCGCCGTCAACGGTGCAGTCGAACAGCCAGAACGGCACGTAGATGCCCTGCGTTTCCTGTATCTTCTGCTCCGACAGAAATTTGCCCGGCAGCAGGATCTTTCCTTTGCAGTACTCTTTTAACAGCTCCGAAAGCCGCTTCTTATCCACCTTGAACGGGATGATGCCGTTAGGCTTGACAAAGCCCGACACGCCGCTCTCGACGACCACGTTATTATCGCAGTACGGGCAGTGCGTCGCCACCGTCACAGCATCCGTCACGATCTCCGCACCGCAGGAGGAGCAGACGTACGTCCGCGTTCCCTCGACGGTCTCGCTTCCCACGTTCTGCTTATAGTCGCCCCAGTCATACGGTTTTTCCGCGTTGACAGCCGCGTTCTTGACCTCTTCGAGATCAAAGCTCCCTTCGCAGAAGGCACAAAGAAACCGCTCGGTTTCCGCATTATACGTCAGAGCCGCGCCGCAGGAGGGACACTTGAAGGAAAGCAGCGGCTCACCGTCCCGCACCTGCTCGGCGGCGGGCATATCCGTGTTTACGGTTTCCGTATCCATTGTGCCGTGTCACTTCCTTTCGCTACTATTGTACAATATTCATCACAAAAAGTCAATATCCGTCAAGGTTTCTCCTGATTTTCCCTGCGGCAGGGCGAATGCCCGAATTTCTGCTTATAGCATCGGTAAAACGTGGAATACTCCCCGAAGCCCACGTCATAGCATATTCTGGTCGGCTTCTCCCCTTCCCCGAGCGCCGTCTGCGCTTCGAGAAGCCGCTTATCCGTGACGTACTGCCGCGGCGTAACGCGCAGATTCTGTCGGAAAAGCCGGTACAGATAGCTTTCGCTGACGTGAAGCGTGTCGCTCACCTCCGACACGTCTTTCAGCGTATGCAGATGCGCGTTGATATACGCAAGTGCACGGGAAAACAGTCCGTCCTGCACGGCGTACACCTGCTCCGCGGCGACGCCCTCGCGGGCAAGGTTATAAAAGATCTCCCGCATGAGCATCTGCGCTAACGCAAGAAAGTCCTTTTCCGGATACGTCCGGTAATAGTATTCCATTTTTTTGACGGTCTGGCACAGAATGCCCTTTTCCGCGCACGGCACCACCGCAAGCGTCTCAAAAATGCGCTCGGCGTCGAGATCCGACACCCACGACAGCGGAAACTGCACGTCATACCGCTCATAGGGGGCGTCGCTGACGCGGTCGATATAATGGAACACTGCCGGTCGGATGACGACGAGATCGTTTTTGCGGAGCGGGTAGCGTTTATCCTCGATGACGTGATACACGTCCCCCTGCTCGATGAGGAGCAGTTCGATCTGATTATGCGAATGGCTCGAAAAATAATCATCCGTCGAGACCGAGTGACGGAACACGAAGGATTCCGTCTCATAACAGACAATATGCACATCCACGCCCCCTTTGTTCTTATTGTACCACATTTGTTCAGAAATTGCAATATATTTAACCAATTTTTGAAATGACATATTATTTTCTTTTTTCTATACTGATAACAACACAGGAGGGATACCATGACCACCAAGATCATCTGCGACAAAATCATCGACGCCGGACGCATCTTTTCCGGCATTCTCTATCTGCGCGACGGCAGAATAGAAGAGATACAAGAAACCGGCACGGCGTGCCGCGACACCGACGTCACGTTCGACTTTTCCGGCTCCTATATGGCACCGGGTTTTATTGATATGCACACCCACGGCGGCGGTGGGCACGCTTTTTTAGACACCACGCCCGAAGAGGTCATCGCCGCCTGCCGTTTTCATCTTGAACACGGCACCACGACCGTCCTGCCGACGGTCTCCGCCGCCCCCTTTCCCGCCATGGCGGAGGCGGTACGCGCCATTGCCGCCGCACGGCACGACAGCCGCCTTGTCGGCACCGTTCTCGGCGCACATCTCGAAGGACCGTATCTTTCGGTCGGTCAGTGCGGTGCACAGACGCCCGACTTTATCACGCCGCCCGTAAAGCGGGACTACGAAGCGCTCATCGAAGAAATGCCCGGTGAGATCGCACGTTGGACCTATGCGCCGGAGCACGACAAGGACGGCGCTTTCTGCCGCTTTCTTGCCGAACACGGCGTTCTCCCGAGCGCCGGACATTCCGACGCCGTCTACGCCGACATGGACACGGCTCTCGCGAGCGGCTGCCGCCTTGTGACGCATCTGTATTCCTGCACCTCGACCGTCACGCGCGATCACGGTTTCCGCTCCCTCGGCATCATCGAAACGGCGTTCTTACGCGACGACCTGTACGCCGAGATCATCGCCGACGGCAAGCATCTGCCGCCGGAGCTCATCAACATGATCCTCAAAATCAAAGGCACCGACCGTGTCGCCCTCGTGACGGACAGTCTTTCCGTCGCGGGAACAGACGCCAAAGAAGGCGTCATGAGCGGAACGGAATACCTCATCGAGGACGGCGTCTGCAAGTTACGCGACCGCAGCGCCTTCGCCGGCAGTATCGCCACCGCCGACGGCATGATGCGGGTGATGACGAAGCAGTGCGGCGTACCGCTCGCGCAGGCCGTCAAAATGATGACCAACGTGCCGTCCGACATTCTGAACATCAGAAAAGGCAAGCTGATCGCCGGATACGACGCCGATCTGATCGTATTTGACGACGACATCCGCATAAAGAATGTATTCATCGGAGGGAAGCCCTATCTGCCCCGTGCATAGCCGGAACTACACACTTATCCGTCGGAAACGACCGTAAAAAACGGCACGCGGCGATTTTCGCCGCGTGCCGTTTTTGTCGCAAGAGAAGAAAAGAACCTCCTTTTTTCTCGCAAGAGAAGAAAAGAACCTCCTTTTTTCTCGCAAGAGAAAAAAGGAGGGCAAAAAAGATTGCCGGGGAGTTACCCCGGACCCCCACTCCGCAAAACGGAAAAACGTTTTGCGGAGGTGCGAGACGGTATTACGGCGGCTCCGATACGGATTTGCACATACTCCAAACCGTGCGGCACGGATACGTTACATGGCACAAACGGCGGCGTAGTGCCGGAAACTCACGATTTGCGGAAACGGAAGATGTAGTAAGATATTGTTCTATCCGGATTCCTGCCTCTAACCGTCGCGAGTTGGTTTTCAAAAAGTTTTATCGTATCCGGCTCGCGGTTTGGGTGCGGAGGTCTCGAAAACTTCCGCCAAATCCGCCCGCGTTGGGCAGAGGAACAAAGCCAAATAGGGACGTATTTAACCACATCATCCTTTTTTGCAAATCATGAATTTCCGGAAGTAGCCCTGCCATTAGTACAATAAAAATATAACCGAGCCGCAAGGCTCGGTTTTTTGCATGCTGTAATCGGTGATACTGCGGCAATTGTTCGCACACCGCCGCAAATCTCCCGACGGAATGCGGAGCATGGAGTCGGCATTTGCGGCGCGGAGGTCTCGGAGGGAACCTCCGTGCGGTCTTTTTCCAACTTTTTCGTCTGCACGAAAAAGTTGAGCGTTCGCCTGCCGCCCATAGGGCGGCACGGTATGCCGAAGCGGCAAAAATTCATAATTACGTGATAGAATTTCCCATATTTTCCCTATATAATAAAACCGTATTCCGAAACAAAAAGGGGGAATGATTCATGAAAAGCATTGCGGAATTCAAAGAATTCTATCTGTCCGAACTCAAAAACGACGTCCTGCCCTTCTGGCTCAAACACGGGGTTGACCGCGTCAACGGCGGCTACTACACCTGCGTCGACCGCAAAGGCGAGCTCTTCAACACCGAAAAATCCGTCTGGTTCCAGGGACGCTTCCTCTACATCCTCTCCAAGGCGCTCAACACCTACGGCCCCGACAAGGAGATACGCGAAGCCGCCGATCTCGGCTTCTCCTTTATCAAAAAGTGCTTCCTGCCCGACGGGCGCATGCCCTTTACCGTCACCGAAGACGGCAAGCCCATCATCGTCCGCCGCTACTACTTCTCCGAGACCTTTGCCGCCATCTCGCTCGCAGAGTATTACGGCTTCACAAAGAACCCCGAAGCGCTTTTCCTCGCCCGCGACACCTATGCGCTCATCCGCAAGCTCTACAAGGGCGAAGTGAAAACCGCTCCAAAAATGAATCCCGACGTCATCAAGGCAAAGGCGTTCGCCGTCCCCATGATCCTTCTCAACGTCGCCGGCATCATGCGCGAGCACGACGCCGAGCGTGCCGTCGGCTACACCGCCGACATCGACGAATACCTTGCCGACATCGACGACTGCATCCATCCGGAATGCAAGTGCTGTTTCGAAAACGTGGGACTGCACGGCGAACGGCTCGCAGGACCGCGCGGTCGTCTTGTCAATCCCGGACATTCCATTGAGGCGTCGTGGTTCATGATGAACGAGGCGGAATACCGTCACGACGATGCGCTCATGAAAAAGGCGCTCACCCTTTTCGACTGGTCGTTCGCGCTCGGTTGGGACAGGAAGGACAAAGGTATGCAGTATTTCGTCGACATCGAGGGCAAGCCGCTCGAACAGCTCGAATGGGATATGCGCTTATGGTGGACGCACTGCGAAGTGCTCATCGCCTCCGTCAAGGCGTACCGCATTACGGGCGACGCCGGATACTTCGACATTTTCAACGAGGTACACGACTACGCTTTTTCCCACTTCAAGGACACCGAATACGGCGAATGGTACGGCTATCTGCGCCGTGACGGCAGTGTCAACAACGAGCTCAAAGGCTCGATGTTCAAGGGGTCCTTCCACATTCCGCGCTGTATGATTCTGGTAGCGGAAGAACTGGAAAAAATTCAGGAAAAGAGATAATTCACCGGGGGTTTACGGCGCCATGCCCCCCTTGTGGGGAGGGGGCCCTGCTTTTGTGGGAAAAAAGGAAAACC
>JAZRVE010000008.1:0-7884 GCA_045598975.1 Eubacteriales bacterium | reverse complement strand
GGGGCTCGGGTATGTTTTTTATTGTACTAACGGCGGCGTACTGCCGGAAATTCTTGATTTGCGGAAAGGGATGATACGGTTAAATACGTCCCTACCCGGCTTTGTGCCTCTGTCCAACGCGGGCGGTTTCAGCAAAAATTTTCGAAAACTCTGTGCGCGGGATAGGGACGCAAAGTTGGATAGAACAACATCTCATGTAGCCCATCCCTTTGTACATATCATCAGTATCTGCCGCTACGCTGTTGTTTGTGCTATGTAACGCATCCGTGCCGCACGGTTTTGTATTTGTGCTTGTCCTGCACCGATGCCGCCGTGATATCGCATGGCACCTCCGCAAAACGTCTTCCGTTTTGCGGAGTGGGGGATTCCGGGGCGGCTCCCCGGCAATCTTTTTTGCTCTCCTTTTTTCTCTTGTGAGAAAAAAGGAGTTTCTTTTCTTTCTCTTGTGAGAAAAAAGGAGTTTCTTTTCTTTCTCTTGCGAGAAAAAAAGGAGGTCGTTTATCATAACTCTCTCTTGGTATAAAACCTTACCGATAGATACCACGACAGCGCATACGCGGCGACGCCGAATATTGTGAGTGCCGCAAAAACCGCACCGGGCGGCACGTCGCCGGGCAGACCGCCCTTGAAGGATTCCGAGAATAAGATGCCAACACCGCACACAAAGCCGATCATCACGTAATAGGCGATACGCCCCTTTTCCACGCCGCTTTTGAAAACAAACGGCAGCGGGATGGCGGACGCGAGCAGTGACACGACCAACAGCGACAGCATGACGACTGCGAATCCGCCTGCCGAAAAGGTACCGTTCACGTGCATCCGGATGCCCTGCACCACGCCCGTCACCAAAAGCACCGCGGCAAGCGAGAACAGCCCCATGAGATATTTCTCCGTGACCGCCTGCTTCCGCGAAACGGGAAGCGACGCGCTGTACTGTACGAAGCGGCTCCGCTCGTCATAGGCGAGCAGGTTGACCGGGATCATCCCGCATAACAGGCACGGATAGTAGATGAAAAACATATTTCCCCCGAAAAACGACGCCGCCAGAAATATCACGACGATCAGCAGATAGGATTTGCAGTACGCCCGTAACATATACAGGTCTTTCAACAGCAGTCCCTTCACTGTCACTCCGCCTCCTTTGCCATATACACGAACAGCTCCTCGATGCTCACCGGGCTTACGCTTATCCCGCCCGGCACACCGTCCCGGCGGACGATCGCCTCGATGCCGTACGGGCTTTCTTTTTTATGCTTTACGGCGTTTTGCGGTATTTTCCGAAGCAGTTCCGCTGTGCCGTGCACCATTCCGTATTCGGAAAGAAGAATGTCTTTTTCTTCGCAGAGCATCAGCTTTCCCTTGTGCAGAAACGCCACGTAGTCGCACAGCTTTTCCAAATCGCTGACGATGTGCGAGGAGATGAGCACCGAATGATCCTCCTGCCGCGTGAACTCGTTCAAGAGCCCCACCACCTCGTCCCGCACCACGGGATCGAGCCCGGACGTTGCCTCGTCGAGCAATAGCAGTTTCGCTCCGTGCGACAGGGCGACCGCGATGCCCGTTTTCATCTTCATGCCGCGCGAAAAATCCTTGAACGCCTTCCCGTCCGGCAGGGAAAAACGCCCGGTCAGTTTCTCATACGCGTCCTGGTCCCAGCGCCGGAAGATGTTTTTCATCACGTTTCCGATCTGCTTTACCGTCAGACATTCCGGCAGTCCGACCTCGTCCGGGACAACGCCGATATCCTCCCGGAAAAGCGCCGTTTCGTCGGCGCTGTCCTTTCCGAATATCTTCACCGTTCCGGCATCCTTGCCTATCATGCCGAGGATCAGCTTGACCGTCGTGCTTTTGCCCGCGCCGTTCTCGCCGATCAGCCCCATGATACAGCCGCTCGGCAGGATAAGGTCGAGTCCGTCGAGCCGAAAGCCCTTATACGCTTTGGTAAGCCCTTTGATTTCGAGTGCGTTCATACTTTCTCCTCCCAGCCAAACGCCACCATTTTCAGGATATCTTCTTTCCCGAGACGGCAGGTTTCCGCGAGCCGCATCACCTCGTCGATGTGGGCTTCGATCTTTTTCAAGTTCTCTTCCCGGATCAGCTCCACGTTCTTGGGCGCGACGAAACAGCCTTTTCCCGGCACCGTGTAGAGAAAACCGTCCTTTTCCAGTTCCTCATACGCCCGTTTTGTTGTGATAAAGCTGATGCGCAGGTCTTTTGCGAGATTCCGTATGGACGGCAGCATCTCCTCCTCCGCCAGCGCACCGCCGATGATCTGATCCTTTATCTGGGAATAGATCTGATCGTAAATGGGCGTTCCGCCTTTATTGTCGATCAAAACCGTCACGTTACCGCCTCCGCTGTTATTACTGTGTATATACATTATATACAGTCGAAACGGATTTGTCAAGAGCCTTTTTACTTTTTCGGGGCACGTCATGAAAAAAGCACCTGCGAAAGCAGATGCCTTTTGTGTTTATCGGTTTCCTTCTGATAGTGTCTCCGGGTACGTAGTGAAATATCCTCGCTTTGCTCACTAATGAAGCGAAGTCGCCCGCTTTTCTCATTCTCCCATTTTCATTTCTTCATTAGCGGAGCGTCTTCATTCTTCATTAGCCCCGCAGGGGCGACTTCATTGAAAAGACCTCATTCTTCCAGATATGGCAGAAATGAAGACATCCGCTTCGCTCGTTAATGAAGACGGCGCACAGCGCCTAATGAAGACGTTCGCTTCGCTCACTAATGAAGTGAAGTCGCCCGTTTCTCTCATTCTCCCATTTTCATTTCTTCATTAGCGGAGCGACTTCATTCTTCATTAGCCCCGCAGGGGCGACTTCATTCAAAAAAGCCTTTTGTCTTTCGGCAAAAGGCTTTTTTGTTGGCTGGGACGGCTGGATTCGAACCAGCGGATGCCAGAGTCAAAGTCTGGTGCCTTACCGCTTGGCGACGCCCCAATGCGTGACTATTATACTGCAAAACAAGCCGCCTGTCAAGGATTTTTTTCGGAAAATCGCATTTTTGCCGTTTTGTGTTTTTTGCTGTTTTTCTTAGGAAAGGTGGACATTTTGAAGGAACTGTGGTATACTGAAAAAAACAAAGCATGAGGAGGATCGTCTGTATGAAACTGAAACTGTCCTGCCGCGACCGCATCGTCTTTTTCGGCGACAGCATCACGGCGCACGGCTTCTGGGAGGCCGAGGTCATCGAATATTTTCTCCGGCATGAGAAAGCGCTGCAAATCCGCTTTTTCAACTGCGGCATTTCCGGCTCCCGCGGGGACGAGGCAAATCTCAAAGACCGGATGTACATGGACTGCCTCAACTATTTTCCCCGGTACGTCGTCGTCATGTTCGGCATGAACGACATCCGGATGTGGCTGTACGCCAACACCGACGCCGGCTCCGTCGCCGAGCGCGAACGCCGCCTTGCCGCCTATGAGGGCTCGCTCGAAGCCATCATCGACAGGTGCTTGCAAAACGACGCCACCCCCATCATCTGCTCCCCGACGCCGTACGACGAGTACAGCGATGCCGCGGGATACAATTACAAGGTGGACGGTGCGCTGAAACACTGCCGCGACGTGGCGGAAAAGGTAGCGAAGAAGCACGGACTCATCTTTGTGGATATGCGGGAGATCCTGATGGCGCACCTTGACGAAAAGCCTGTCAGCGACGACCGCGTACACCCGAGCCGCTATGGGCATCACCTCATGGCGGAGCAGTTTTTATACACCATCGGCGCCAAGAAGGGCATCGAGCCGGACGCCGTCTGTGAGCTTTCGCCGCGCAACGAAGCCCGTTTCGAGACGGAGGACATCCTGCGCGATCTGTTTTTCGTCGAGCAGGACTTTTTGGGCTGGCAGAACGGGAAAGCGCCCGCCATGCCGCGCAGGAAGGCGCTTTTGAGAAAGCAGGTCAAGGCGGACGGGCGGAACTTCGACACGGTCGTGCGGAATTACACGAAATACGCCGACTATAAGGATGAACTGCTCGCCAAACTGCTCCGGCAGACGCTGGAACTGTACGACGACTAAACGACTAAACGACTATACGAATATAAAACGTGCCGCCGGGCGAAATCCCGACGGCATTTCTTTTTATTTCGTGTATATCCCGTAGGTAGTCAGCGCGTGGACGCCGATCTCGAACAGGGCGTTCTCCAAAATCTTTTTGACGTGGAGCGGCGGGTTGGCGAGCCGCGTGTCGGCGGGATATTCGTGCCGGCGTACCTGCCAGGAGCCGGCGCGGAACATGAGGTTGTCGCACTCGAACGTGAATGGCCCGCGGAAGCCCACGTCGATGAGCGCATGCATCACTTCGTCGAGATTCACCGAGCCCACATAAGGCATGGTGTGCTGATCTCCCGTGCCGAAGTTGTCGTTGATATGCACGGCGTACAGCTCGTCTTTAAGCGCTAAAATCTCGTCGTACTGCGCTCCTTCGATGTTGGCGTGCCCCGTGTCCCAGCAGACGTGGAGCCGCGGATGTCCCACCTGCTTGCAGAAATCGTACATATCCGCACCGGTGTAGAAATAATACCGGGAGCCCATGTTGGCATGGGTGCTGTTTTCGGTGAGCACGTTGACGCCGCATCTTTCCGCCGTCGGGAGCAGAAGCCCGTAGAACTCTGCGTTCTTGCGGAAGTATTCCTCCCTGCCGATGCCGTCCTCCCAACCGGCGTGCACCACCGTGTTGGGGATGCCGAGCTCGGCGCAGACCTCGATGGAGCGGAGGGTGGTGTCGAGCAGCCACTGCCAGTTTTCGTCCCGGCACAACGGGTTGCCGCCCGGCGAATGTGCCTGCACGAACGTCATGCCGAGGCTTTCGGCGTGCGCCTTGATCTTGGAGGCGTGATCCTTCCAGTCGTCCCGCATCCACGGATCGTCTTTTTCCATGGTGTACAGGGATAGATCCATGCAGCGGAAGCCCGCCTCGTGCAGAGCCGAGATGCGGTCGAAATCGTTGTCGAGACAGGCGGTAAAATCGCCGGTGGAGGTCGCAAGCAGCATAGAGATCCAGTCCTTTCCCGTTTTGAGGAATATGAGATATTCGAAGATGTCAAAAGCCCGCAGGAAACGTGCGGGCTTTTATCGGTTAGTGATAAGAGACCGGTTGTGATTTTGTCCGGGTTGCTTCGTCGCAGTAAACGATGCGCCGCGCGGCGGGACTGTGCGTTATTTATGCGATGCGGTTCTCGAGTACCATTGCCGGACGGAAGGGTTTCAGGGTGACGCCGTCGAGGAAGAAGACGCTGACGGTCGTCGGTGCGGTGTCGCAGGCAAAGGTGACGCTGTCGAGCGTTTCGGCGTCGACCGTCTTCAAGGCGAGCAGTTTGCCCTTCGCGTTGCGGGCGGCGATGACAGCGATACCGGAGGTCACGGACGAGAGCTCCTTGGAAACATAGGCGGTGACCGTCTTACCGCGCCTGTCGTAGGTGTACGAGCAGCCTTCCATGATCATGTCGATTTTGTCGCCGTTTTTCACCCAAGTTGCGATGCAGTCGATCGGCACGTCGAGCGCGAGCGCCGGATTGATGCGCCACGAGTTCATTCTGCCGGGCAGCTCGTCGAGGTAGGTGGAGGCGTCGACGGTGGTGATGCCGCTGACCGTTTCGTACACGCCGAGATTGTTGAGGTAGACCATGTTTTCGAAGGTGCCGTTCTTTTCGACGGCGACGGCGAACTTTTTGCTGATGCCGCCGACGGTGCCGCCGAAGAAGGCGTTGGACAGCGTGCCGTTCATGTGACCGAAGAGTCCGGCGGCGTTATAGGCGTTGACGGCGGTGGTGCCGTAGCAGTTCATGACCTTTCCGCCCGGCTCGATGGAGTAGACGAAGCCGCCGATGTTGTTTGTGTTGCTGCCGCCCATGTCCTGCGCCAGAACGATACCGGTGACGCCGAGGTTCATGATGATACCGGTGCAGCGCGGGAAGAGGCTCTCGTTGGTCTTGACGTTATACTGGACCTGGATGGTGTGTCCGAAGCCGTCGTAGTTGCCGCCGAAGAACTTGTCGCCGGTCACGCCGTTATAGGTGAGACGGTACTTGGCGAGATTAAGGTCGGCGGTCTGACGGAACCAGACGCCTTCGTAGGTGTTGCCGTTCGCGATGTCGTTGGACATGGCGATGAATTCTTTTTCGGTGTTGATGAGGATGGGGTTGTGACGGGTGCCGAGCGGCGCTTCCTCGGGGCGCAGGACCTTTACGGCCGCCGTGCCGGAGTATTTGCCGTCGTACAGTGAGGTGGCTCTCACGGTGAGGGAAGCGGCGGTCTCGTCGCTTGCGACGGTGAGGACGCCGGTCGTTTCGCTTATGAACGTGTCGCCCGAGAGGGCGCCCTCAACGCTCCACTTGATCTCGGGGGTCGCTTCGCCGGAGGATACCACCTTGGCGGTAAAGGTGAGGCGGTCGCCCTTGATGATGTTGACGGCGGAGGGGGTGATGTCGATGGACTTGATGCCGCTGACCGGACGGATGAGCACGGGACCGTGCGTGACGTCGGTGTACCAGTGATTGAACAGGGATTCCGGAATGCCGGAAAGCGCTGCCGCCTGCGGGATGCCGTCGTTCAAGAGCGTCGGCAGCTCGGTGCCGCGGAACATGGCTTCCGTTGCCGCGATGGCGGTGCCGTCACCGAAGTTATATTCTTTTGCCTGATAGAAGGTATGCCACAGCGTGCTGTCTGCCTGCGAATAGACGGGATTGTAGACGACGGAGGCGGAGAAGGTGCCGAAGCAGTGGCAGTTGGCGGTAAGACCGTAGTTGGAGCGGACAAGACCGGCGACGGTGTTGCCGGACAGGTGCGCGGTGGAGTAGCAGTTGACGAGCTTACCGTCGGCAAGGAGTTTACGGGTGATGCCGCCGGAGCCGGTGGAGCCGGCGCAGGCGATCTCGCCGTCAATGCCGAGGTTGATGACGGCGCCGCCGATGTAGCCGAAGACGCAGTTGTCGGCGCCGGAAGAAATGCTGACGGTGAGGACGTGTCCGGTGCCGTCGTAGAAACCGAAGAACCCGTAGGAGCTCGACATACCGTTATAGGCGGGCGTTCCCGTCATGTCGATGTCGGCGGTCTGACGGACGTATTTGCCTTCGTAGGTGTCGCCGCCGATGAGGGCGTTGGTGAAGGAAAGAAAATCGGCGGGCGTCGCGATGAGGATGGGGTTGGCACGGGTGCCGACCGTACTGCTCACGGCGTTGTTG
Source organism: Eubacteriales bacterium (assembly GCA_045598975.1). Taxonomy (GTDB): domain Bacteria; phylum Bacillota; class Clostridia; order Oscillospirales; family CAG-382; genus UMGS882. The sequence continues at coordinate 690 of JAZRVE010000008.1, read as the reverse complement.
ACGGCGACGGTCGCCGAAAGGAATTTGTCTTTTTCATAGACGGAGGAGACGTTGACGGTGATGGTCGAAGCCGTTTCGTCCTTGCCGATGATGAGGTAGCCGTCGCTGTGGATGACGGTATCGGCGGAGGTGATGTCGCCCGAGAGCGACCAGAAAGGCTTGACAGACGGATCGTCGACGGTGAGGGTGAACGGCACGCCGTCCGCCTTGTCGCAGGCGGTCGAAGAGGGCGTGAGCGTAAAGGGAAGCGTGGTCTTGACGGTGCCGGTCGTGAAGGGAACGCTGAGAGCCGGGCAGTCCTCCGTCGAGACGACGAGCTTGTATTCGGTGTGGGAAGAAAGCACGCTTACCGGGATGGCGACGACGTTGCCGTCACGGTAAAGCGGAACGGAAACGGCATCGGCGCCCTTGTAGAGGGTGGTGCCGGCGAAGACGGCGTCAGCGGCGGCAGCGTTGTCGGCGGTCACGGTCAGGTAGCCGCTTACCGGCGTTTCCGGAACGGTCACTTCGTAGTTGCGGACGGGTTCGACGGTCGAGAAGCAGAGCACGGTGCCGTCGGTGAAGTTGATCTCGCCGTCGCCCTTTTCGAGGAAGGTGACGATGAGGGCGTCACGCTCGGGCGTGACGGAAAAGTCGAGGGATTTGCCGTTGAGGACGACGCTTTCGACGGTGTTGTCGCCGAGGTCGAGC
>JAZRVE010000007.1:0-9600 GCA_045598975.1 Eubacteriales bacterium | reverse complement strand
CAATATTTCCGAATATGCCATTGATGATTGGGAACGTCTTTACGGTTTCGTCTGCGGTCTTCTCGCAAGCAATTACGACCTTACCGATCTCTTTATCGACGGCACTCTCAGAATCTGCCAAAATGATCTCTCCGGTTTCGAGGCATTTTATGCGAAAGCAGCTCCCCTGCTTGACGCACAGAACGTCAATTTCACCGTTACCGCTTCCGTCGAAGTCGAAAAGATTCCCGAAAGCCTTCGTCCGTATCTTGCGTAAATTTCACAACATAAAAACGACCGCCCGTTAAACAAGCGGTCGGTTTTTTTGTTTTGGTCAATAATTGCTGCGTCGGTTGGTGCGTCTGCGCACAACGTACAGAATGACGAAGATGATGACGGCAAGCAGCAATATCGCCGTCAGCGTATACAGCGGGCTGTCGAAGTCGGAGGATGCACGGATTCTGATCCAGCCGTACTCCATAAGACTGTTGGCATCGTCGCCGAGCATGGAGAAGGTTTCCGCGTTGGCGATCGTCTCGTCGTCCGGGATGATGCACTCATCGAATTCGACGAGTTCCGCCGCCACGGTATGCGGGGTGAAATAGTAAATATACTCGCAGTTGGCGGTCGCGATCTCGGTCTCACAGAGAAAATTGATGAAAGCCTCCGCCGCTTCCTTGTTCTTGGAGCCTTTGGGGATGCAGATGGCATCAATGAACAGGTTGACGCCTTCCTTGGGATAGCTGAACGCCAGGTCTTCGTTGCGCTCCATCATAGTAAGGCAGTCGCCCGCATAGTATGGCGCCGCATAGGCGTTTTCGTTCGCCATCTTGTCGAACGTCTGGTCCATGGCGTACGCCTGATTGACCTTTTTCTGTTCAACGAGCAGGTCAGCCGCCTTCTCGATCTCTTCCGGGTCTTCGGAATTCATCGAATAGCCGAGCATCTTCTGCGCGATGCCGAAGGCATCGCGGGAATTGCCGAACATCAGCACCTTGCCCGAAAGGGTTTCGTCCCACAGCACGCTCCACGATTCCGCCTGTTCGGGCGTCACGTATTTGGTGTTGTAGACAAGTCCCACCATGCTCCATGTGTACGGCACGGAATACTCGCCGTTCGGATCGAAATCCGTATAGCGGTAGCGGTCGTCGATAAAGGAGATATTCGGGATATTGTCGAAATTGATTTTCTCGACAAGTCCCTCGTTTATGAGACGTGCGATCATGTAGTCGGACGGTATGATGATGTCATACTGCGAGCCGCCGTGGACGAGTTTGGCATACATGTCCTCATTGGTATCGAACATGGTGTAATTGACGTTGATGCCGGAGATTTCTTCAAATTCTTTGATGACGTCAAGCGAATCGTCGGTACCGTCGGAAATATATTCACCCCAGTTATAGACGTTGAGGGTGATCTTTTTCCCGCGGAAGGCTTCGTAGTAGCTCTCGTCCTCTACCTCCACCTCGGCAGCGGAAGAAACGGCAAGAAAGGACAGCAATAATGCCGCCGCAAACAAGCGTAATACTGTCTTTTTCACAGGCTTACCCTCCTGTCTCTTCTTCTCTTGCGTCCGGCGGCGCCCAAAGCCTTGCGGCGCTCGTTTTCAAAGTGGATATCGAGCGCGTTATAGATGATGAGCACGGTAAGCACCGCAACGAACATGAGCGTCGAAAGCGCGTAAATGGTCGGCGTGACCTGCTTTTTGGTCATGCTGTAAATGACGACCGGGAGCGTCTGCGACGTCGTGCCGGAAGTGAAATAGCTGATGACGAAATCGTCGATGGAATAGGTCAGCGCCATGAGAAAGCCGGAAATGATGCCCGGCATGATCTCGGGTATGACCACCTTGATAAACGCCTGCGTACGGTTGCAGCCGAGGTCCATGGCCGCTTCATACAGGCTGACGTTCATCTGGCGGAGCTTGGGCAGAACGCTTAACACCACCGTCGGCACGCAGAAGGTAATATGCGCAAGGATCAGCGTGACAAAGCCGGAGGACATCTTGAAGTAAGCAAACAGGATCATGAGCGAGATACCGGTCACGATCTCCGGGTTCAGAATCTGGATGTAGGTAAGGGTACGCATGGTGCCCTTGGCATACTTTTTCATGTTGTTTATGCCAAACGCGCCGAGCGTGCCGAGAACCGTCGAGATGACCGACGCGAACAACGCCACGATAAGCGTGTTGACAAACGAGGAAATGATGGATTCATTGCGGAACAGTTCGCCGTACCATTTGGTGGTAAAGCCGGTCCAGGTAGCACCCTTGCTCTGATTGAACGAGAAGATGATGAGGATGACAATGGGGGCGTACAGGAAGATAAAACAGAGGACGGTATACAGTTTGGAAAATACTTTTCTCATTTGATCGAATCCTCCATTTCATCACTGTCGAACTGATTGAGGATACCCATACTGATGAGCACCACCAGCATGAGAACGAGCGACATGGCACTGCCGACGTGGAATCCGACGCCTTTGAGCTTGAACAGTTCTTCAATGAGGTCGCCGATAAGGAAGCAGTCGCTTCCGCCGAGAAGACGGGAAATGATGAAGGTACTGACGCACGGGACAAAGGTCATGGTAATACCCGTGGCAATACCGGGAAAACTGAGCGGGAACACCACTTTACCGATGACGGAGATCGGGTTGCACCCGAGGTCCTGCGCCGCCTGTATGACGCTGTCGTCGATCTTGGTCATGATGGAGAAAATGGGCATGATCATAAACGGCAGGTAGTTGTATACCATGCCGAGAATGACGGCTCCGGACGTGTTGATGAACTGAAACGTCGGAAGCCCGATGGCGGAAAAGAAGGAATTGAGGATTCCGTTGTCTTCGAGTATCGCCATCCACGCATAGGTGCGAAGCAAGAAGTTCATCCACATCGGGAGCATGATGAGCATCATGAAAATACGCTGTGTCGTATCCGATTTGCGGGACATGGTATAAGCGAGCGGATAGGCAATGATAAGACAAATGAGGGTTGCCACAAAGGCAAGGCAAAGCGATTTGATGAGCACGGGCAGAAATTCGCTGACGCTCGCGACGTTGGAAAGCGTGAACTGTCCGCTCTGAAAATCGGTGAACGCGTAGCCGATCACCAGAATGAACGGGATAATGGTGAACAGAATGATCCAGATGATGTACGGGAGCGCCGAAATTTTAGAGCTTTTCTTCATTGCCGACGCCTCCTTCAAGCAGTTCCTCTGCCCTGCCGGCATCCGCAGACGCATAACTCTTATGCATGATATGGATGTCCTCCGGCGTCAGCGACATACCGATGAATGAGCCGACCTCGGCACACTTGGTCGAATGGATCTTCCACTTGGTGCCGAAGGAATCGACGATCATCTCAAAATGAACGCCTTTGAAGGTGACGGTCTCAACAGTGCCGTCAATGGTAGTTTCGTCAGGCTCCTTGATGCGGATATCCTCCGGGCGGATAACGACGTCGACCGGCTCCATTTTATCGAAGCCCTTATCGACGCAGACAAAGTGCTTGCCGGCAAACTCCACGTCGAAATCGTCGTGCATGATGCCGGATACGATGTTGCTTTCTCCAATAAAGCGAGCAACGAACGCGTTTGCGGGCTCATTGTATATGTCTTCGGGTGTTCCGATCTGGTCGATATTGCCGCGGTTCATGACGACGATGCGGTCGGACATGGTGAGGGCTTCTTCCTGATCGTGTGTAACGTATATAAAAGTAATGCCAAGTTGTTTCTGGATGCGTTTGAGTTCGATCTGCATCTCCTTGCGAAGCTGTAAATCCAGAGCACCGAGCGGCTCGTCCAACAGTAACATCCGCGGCTCGTTGATAAGAGCACGGGCAATGGCGACGCGCTGTTGCTGACCGCCGGAAAGAAGGTCGACTTTTTTTGCGCCGAACCCCTTCAAATTGACCATTTCCAGCATTTCGAGCACACGCGTGTTGATCTCTTTCTCGGGCTTCTTTTTGAGCCTCAAACCAAACGCGATGTTGTCGTAAACGTTCAGATGCGGAAACAATGCATACTTCTGGAAAACCGTGTTGACCTGCCGCTTGTACGGCGGAATCTTATTGATGCATTTGCCATCAAAAAAGACCTCTCCGTCGCGCGGCTCGAGAAACCCGGCAATGATGCGCAGGGTCGTCGTTTTTCCGCACCCGGAAGGTCCGAGAAGAGTTACGAACTCTTTGTCATGAATATCGAGATTGATACCTTTCAGTACCGTCTCATCCTCGAAAGACATGACCACGTTTTTCAGCGAAACAATGACGTTTTCTTTCAAACCTCACACCTCCGTGCCGTGCTGCTGTGCGGCACCATACCCTATTGTATCCTTTTCCGCAGCATTCAGATTAAAAAGGACATTTTTTTCAATAAAGTAAGATAATCATACAGATTTTGCGCATGAAATTCAATAACTTTTTACATACAAAATGTTAATAGATTATTGATGTGATATATTTTTTGAAAAATTGTTAAATCGAAACAGTATCGACACAAATCTTTCATCAATCCGTGGTATAGTATCTCTGATAAAATAAGAAGGTATAGACTATGTTCAATAAACTGTTTTCTTTATTCACCGGCAAAAGCACGACCGACCGCGACAACCGCCGCCTTGCCGAAAAACTGAACGATTCCCACCTGCTTTCGGTGCGCGAAAAGGGTGCGGACGGCGTCGAATGCATCATCGGCCGCGACTGCCACGTCAATCTGACCGAAAAGGGCGTTCTGACTGTGACGGAAGGTGTCAAAACACTCCTTCGTGCCGACGTTTCGCAGATGAAAGCGTGGGAATTCATGAGCCTCGACGGCTGCGTCATCACCTTCACCGATCTTGACACCGGTACGGAAAGAACCGTCACGCTGTATTACGACAAATATCTCGAAAAGCACTGATCATGCCGGAAAGGAGCAACGACCTTGCCCGATTTCAAACTTGTCTCGCCCTTCAAGCCGATGGGCGATCAGCCGCAGGCAATAGAAAAATTAGCAAACGGCGTTCTGCGCGGCGACAAAGCGCAGACGCTTCTCGGCGTTACCGGCTCCGGTAAGACCTTCACCATGGCGAGCATCATCGAAAAGGTCAACCGTCCGACGCTGGTGCTTGCTCACAACAAAACGCTTGCTGCCCAGCTATGCTCCGAGTTTAAGGAGTTTTTCCCCGAAAACGCGGTGGAGTTTTTCGTTTCCTACTACGATTATTATCAGCCGGAAGCCTACATTCCCGGCAAGGACGTCTACATCGAAAAAGACGCCTCCATCAACAACGAGATCGACAAGCTCCGCCACAGCGCCACCTCTGCCCTCTTTGAGCGGCGCGACGTCATCATCGTTTCCTCCGTTTCCTGCATCTACACGCTCGGCGATCCGGCGGAATATCAGCGCATGACCGTTTCCGCCGCCCCCGGGCTTGCCGTTTCACGCGAAAAATTCATGCTCGATCTCGTGCGCATCCAGTATGAGCGCAACGATCTCGTTCTGGAACGCAACAAGTTCCGGGTACGCGGCGACACCATAGAGCTCATGCCCGCAAATTCCTCCGACAAAGCCATCCGCATCGAGTTTTTCGGCGACGAGATCGACGCCGTTTCCGAGATCAACGTCGTGACCGGCGAGATCATAGCGCGCATCAAGCGCGTTGTCATCTACCCCGCCTCTCACTACGTCACCTCCGTCGAAAACCGTATGCGCGCCATCGACGAGATCCTCGAAGAAATGACCGAGCGCGTCGCCTATTATAAAGAGCGCAACAAATTTCTCGAAGCACAGCGCATCGAGGAACGCACACGCTACGACATGGAAATGCTCGGCGAGATCGGCTACTGCTCGGGCGTGGAAAACTATTCCCGCGTGCTTTCCGGCAGAAAGCCGGGCAGTACGCCGTACACCCTGCTTGAATACTTTCCGAAGGACTATCTTCTGTTCGTAGACGAGTCGCACGTGACGCTCCCGCAGGTGCGCGGCATGAGCGGCGGCGACCGTGCCCGCAAGAAAAACCTCATCGAATACGGCTTCCGTCTGCCGTCGGCGTTTGACAACCGACCGCTGTTCTTTAACGAATTTGAAGATCACATCAATCAGGCGATCTTCGTGAGCGCAACCCCGCAGGAGTACGAAAAAGAGCATTCGACGCAGATCGTCGAACAGCTCATCCGTCCGACCGGGCTTCTCGATCCGGAGGTCGAGGTGCGTCCCGTCAAGGGGCAGATCGACGACCTCATGAGCGAGATCAAAATGCGTGCCGAAAAGAACGAGCGGGTGCTCATCACGACGCTCACCAAAAAAATGGCGGAGGACTTGACGGAATATCTGTCCGGCTTCGGCATCAAGTGCCGCTATATGCATTTTTCCATCGAGACCATCGAGCGAATGGAATTACTGCGCGACCTGCGCCTCGGCGTGTTTGACGTTCTCATCGGCATCAACCTCTTACGCGAAGGACTTGACCTGCCGGAGGTGTCGCTCGTCGCCATTCTCGACGCCGACAAGGAGGGCTTCTTACGCAGTGAGACCTCCCTCATCCAGACCATCGGACGTGCCGCACGCAACGAGCACGGTAAAGTCATCCTGTATGCCGACACCCTTACCGGCTCGATGGAAAAAGCCATAAGCGAGACCAATCGCCGCCGCGAGAAGCAGGACGCCTATAATAAAGCAAACGGCATCACGCCGAAAACCGTCAAAAAGGACGTCCGCGACATCATCGACTTATCCGTCAAGGACAAGGACGGCAAAAAAGCTGGCGACGCAAAAGGCAAATCAGCCAAGCTTTCGCCAAAGGAAGCCGAAAAGCAGATCGCGCTTCTCACGTCGCAGATGCAGGCGGCGGCCGCGTCGCTTGACTTTGAACTTGCGGCGGCATTACGCGACCGCATCTTTGCTCTGAAAAGAAAAATGTAAATTATGAGCTTTCTTCTCTTGCAAAGAGCGGAAAACTGTGGTAAACTGTTGTAAGTATGAATTATTCTTGAAAGGTAGGTCATTACGTATGAAAGCAAGACTTCCGAAAGGCATGGGCGGCGGTCCTTCCGATATGCAGTCCATGATCCGCCAGGCACAGAAAATGCAGGAGGACATGGAGGCATTGCAGGCGTCGCTTGAAGAAGAGGTACACGAGGTCTCGGCAGGCGGCGGCGCCGTAAGCGTCACCATCAAGGGCAACCGCGAGGTTTCCGCCATCAGACTGTCAAAAGATATCGTCGATCCCGACGATATGGAAACGCTTGAAGACCTTCTTGTTGCCGCCGTAAACCAGGCGATCCAGACGGTTGAGAAGCACAACAGCGAAGAAATGAACAAAATCACGTCAGGCTTGAAAATGCCGGGGATCAACTGACATGGCAGGGCTCAAAGTCGAATTGCTCGCCCACACGCCCGATCCCGACCGCGTCATCGCGGCGGCGGCAAAGCTGTGCTATTCATCGGTCGGCGTGGACGACATTCTTGAAAAAATGACGCCCGAGAAAACGGAAGCCTTTATTGATATGCTCTCTTCTCTCGGACATGAAAGCCCGGTCGAGCACGTGTCCTTCACCTTCGCCGTTGAGGGCGTTTCGCGCACCCTGCTCGCTCAGCTCACGCGGCACCGCATCGCTTCTTACAGCGTGCAGAGTCAGCGCTACGTGGACAAAGAAAACTTTGAATACATCATGCCGCCGGAAATCGAAAAAAACCCGGAGGCAAAGCGGTTGTTCCTTGACGCCATGGAGCACGACAGAGAGACTTACCGCAAACTGCATGAGATTCTCGCTTCTTCTCACGAAAAAACCATGATCGAAAGCGGCGTCTCCCCCGAAAAAGCGCACAAGGACGCCTCAAAAAAAGCAAACGAAGACGCCCGCTACGTTCTTTCCAACGCCTGTGACACCAAGATCGTCATGACCATGAACGTGCGCTCACTGTACAACTTTTTCTCCTTGCGCTGTTGCGAACGCGCGCAATGGGAGATCCGTGCACTTGCCTGCGAGATGCTTCGTCTTGTCAAAGGCGTTTCGCCCGTTCTCTTTAAGAACGCAGGTCCCGCCTGCGTACGCGGCGCCTGTGCCGAAGGCGCCATGTCCTGCGGGAATGCCGCGGACAAGCGCTCTTATTTCAAATCCATGTCATAGGATGTAGAATCATGGGATATATTTTAACGGTCGAAGCCCCCGATGCTTCGGGGAAATCCACGCAGGTAACGGCGCTCTGCAAGCATCTTGAAGAAGACGGATACACCGTCCGTCTCGTGCGTTTCCCGAACTACGGGACAGACGCCTGCAAGCCGGCGGAATTATACTTAAACGGCGCTCTCGGGAAAGATCCGAATGCGACGAACGCCTATGCCGCGTCCGTCTTATTTGCCGTTGACCGCTATTTTTCCTATAAGACGGATTGGGAGGCGTTTGTCAAAAAGCCGGGCACGGTACTGCTGCTCGACCGCTATACCACGTCAAACGCCATCCATCAGCTTTCAAAAATCCCGGAAGAGGAAAAACGTACCGCTTTTCTCGATTGGCTGTATGATTTTGAATTCGGAAAATTACAGCTTCCCGTGCCGGATGACACGCTCTTTTTAGACGTGCCACCGCTCGTCTCCGCATCTCTCATGAAAGCGAGGGCACAGCGTGACAAATCCCACAATACTGATATTCACGAAGCGTCCCCCGACTATCTCGCCGCCTGCTACGACGCCGCGATTTTTGCCGCCGGGCGCAAAAACTGGCACAGGATCATCTGTACGGCAAACGGCAAAATGCGCCCGGTCGACGACATTCACCGCGAGATATACGAATACGTTCTGCGCCGCATCCGCGAAAAAAACGCGCAATAACGCACGTAACGTGCAACAATGAAAGAAGAAGCACCTATGCTTACATTTTCTCCGGTATCCGATCTGCCGATGCCGGAATACCGCAAGACGCTCTCGCGGCTTCCCCGTTTTGCAAGAAACTGCGAATATGCCTACGCAAACCTGTTTGCGTGGAGAAACGTATACAAGACACAGTTTGCCCCTTTTGCCGACGGATTTCTCCTTCGCATGACAAGCCCGCAGAGCGGCAAGGCTTTCTATCTGTCCCCCGTTGTTTCGGAAGAATATCTTGCAGATGCCGTTGATGCCGTCCGGCACTTCGAATCCTCTCACTCCGAAAGCGTCTGCTTTTCGGAACTGCCGCCGCAGACGGCTCAATTTCTCCATGAACGCTATCCACATTCCGTTATTACCGCCGACCGCGGCAACTTCGACTATCTCTATCTGACGGAAAAACTCGCGACGTTTTCCGGAAAAGCCCTGCACGGCAAGAAAAATCACGTCAACAAGTTTTTATCTCTCTATAAAGACCGCTGGCGCTATGTGCCGATCACGTCGACAGACGACATAGACGCCTGCCTCGCCTTCAATCGTGAGTGGTACGCGCTTTCTTCTCACGAAGCGTCTCCCGGACTCAAAGAGGAAGCAGTCGCGGCATATGAGTTTTTGCGGCACTTTGACGAGCTCTCGCTTTTCGGCGGGATGCTGTACGTCGATGAAAAACTGTGTGCATACACCGTCGCGTCGGATTCGTTCGACGGTGCCGACACGCTGTTTATCCATCTGGAAAAGGGTGTGTACGACGTCCCCTCGGTCTACCCCATGATCGCGTCA
>JAZRVE010000006.1:0-19497 GCA_045598975.1 Eubacteriales bacterium | reverse complement strand
TCTTCCGTTTTGCGGAGTAGGGGGTCCGGGGCTACTCCCCGGCAATCTTTTTTGCCCTACTTTTTTCTCTTGCGAGAAAAAAGTAGGTTCGTTTCCTCCCCGAGCCGCTTGCGGCGCGATAGGGGTGCAGCGGCACGCTGCCCGCCGGAGCCCGGCGGGCGAAGGTGAAGCCGCACGCTTCCTTTTCTCAATTGTCAAAGTATATGGGTTTTCCGGTTTTGGCGGATTCGTAGACGGCTTCGAGGATGCGCGTCACGCACATCGCCTGCTCGGGAAGCACGCAGGGGTCCGTGTCGGTGCGGATGGCTTCCAGCCACTGCGCCATGTCAAGCGTGCTCGCATCATCCGACGTGACGCCGCCCACCGTTCTTTCCGCCGTGACCTGCGGCACATCGATATACTGCTCGTTATCGCGCACGCCGTTGACGCGCACGTTTCCGCCCAGGGCATCCAGCCCCGCCGCGTCTCCGCACAGGCGGAAGCTTGCCTCGTACGTGTCGAGCCGGTTGATCGCCCACGCGGACTGCAATACCACCGTCGCGCCGTTTTCCATGACGATAAAGCCGAACGCGCTGTCCTCCACCTTAAAGGTATCGGGATCCCAGCTTCCCCACGGATTGCCCTGCCCGGTCTTGCGGGAAAGCTTATGGTACGCCGAGCCGACCACCATTTTCGGTTTGTAGTTATTCATGCACCACAGCGTAAGGTCGAGCGCATGGGTGCCGATATCAATGAGCGGTCCGCCGCCCTGCTCCTCTTCATCGAGAAAAACACCCCACGTCGGCACACCGCGGCGCCGCAGGGCAAGGGCATCGGCGAAATACACGTCGCCGAGCACACCCTTTTCGCAGAGGTTCTTGCAATATTGAGAAGAGGCAAGCTGGCGGTTCTGATAGCCGATGGTCAGCTTTTTGCCGGTGCGCTTTGCCGCGTCCAGCATGGCTTTTGCTTCGGCATAGGTCTTCGCCATGGGCTTTTCGCACATGACGTGCTTGCCGGCTTCCAGCGCGTCGATGGTGGTGACGCTGTGCTCGCGGTTGGGCGTGCACACGTGAACGATGTCGATGCTCTCGTCCTTCAAAAGCTCCCGGTAATCGGCGTATACGCCCGCACCCGATATGCCGAACTCGTCCGCCGCCTTTTGGGCGTGCTCTTCGACGATATCGCAGAACGCCGTCATTTCGATATTTTTCTGTGCTTTGAGCGCCGGCATATGCTTATGGAAGGCAATACTGCCGCATCCGATGATGCCGATACGCAAAATGGATTCCGTTTTCATAGCGTTTCTCCTTTATTTCAGAACTTCGATGCCGAACACCGACGAGCCGCTGCCCGACATCTGCGCATAATATCCTTTTTGCCGGAACGAATCGCACAGCACGGCGATCTCCCCGCATTTCGCTTCGCAGAGCGGTTGGAAATCGTTTATCATGAGCGCTAAAATCTCCCGCACGTCGACACCCTTTTGCAATAGAGACGCCATGCGGCGGCTGTTTTCCTTCTCTTTCCCGCCCTCGCCGTACAGTCTGTCATACTCGCCGTAGATGCCCGCCGTCGAAAGCTCTTTCCGGGGACATGCCACGTAAAACCGGACGCCGGTGAGCGCCGGAAGCTCGGTCATGATCTCGCCCCGTCCCGTGCACAGCGCACAGGTGTGGTGCGCAAGGCAGAACGGCACATCACTGCCGAGCCCCGCGGCAAGCGTTTCGAGCTCCTGCTCCGAGAGCGGTCTGCCGCACGCCTCATTCATAAGATCGAGCACCGCCGCACCGTCGGTACTGCCGCCGGCAAGCCCCGCTCCGGCGGGAATGTGCTTGCGGAGCGTGACGGCGACCTTGCGGCGCAGTCCCGTCTGCCGCAAAAACAGCTCCGCCGCCCGATAGGCAAGATTTTTCTCCGGCGGGCAGACGTCACGGTCGCACGCGAACACGATCCCGACATCCCCCTCCGTCACGTCGAGCGAAACGTCGTCGCAAAGCGGGATCTTGTGCATGACCGACGCGATGTCGTGAAAGCCGTCGGCGCGTTTGCCGATGATTTCGAGCGTCAGATTGATCTTGGCGTACGCTTTTGTTTCAAGAATCATTTTCCTTCTCCGTCCGTGAGCACATCGACCGCCATTCCGGCGTTCAGCAATGCTTTTTCGGCAAGTGTCTTCTTCTTTTCCGTCAGTTCGCACACGATCCTGTCCCGATCCCGTTCGATTTCATCCAACATGCCGCACAGCGCTTTTTCGTCCGGTTTTTCCACGTCGAGATAGCGCTTCTGTCCGATATAATCCAGAAAACCCGACACCTTTTTGTCATAGATCAGCCCGATACTGGGCACGCAGGCGCCGGAAGCATAGATCAGCGCGTGGAGCCGCATTCCCACCATCACGTCGCACCGTGCGACAAGCCCGATGGTCTCGCTCACGCCGTACGGCTCGTCCAAAACGTATGCGCCGCCGCATTTCGAGGCGATCTCCTTGCTTATCGCCGCGTCCTGCGTGTGCCGCAGAGGGATGAACAGCGGCGTCAGTCCGTATCTCTCGCGGGCATAGCGGGCAAGGCAGGCAAGCGCCTCGATGAACGCCCCGCGATCCTCGTTCCATTCCCGCACCGAAAAGCCGATGAAACGCCCGTCCGCGGGAACGTTCGCCTTTTTGAGCAGCTCGTCTGCCGCGTCCCTATCCACCCCGTCAAGCAGCAGGGCGGGATCGGCGGTGACGACCGCCGCCTCTTCCGGAAGTCCCATGCGCGTGATCTCGCCGAGCGACAGCTCGTCGCGCAGTGTGATGACGTCGGTCTTGCGGAGCGTCTTTGCCGCCCGTGCGACGTTCTGCTCCCGGATGGGCCCGATGCCGTTTGCATACACGAAGACCTTGCACCCGTAACGGGAGGCGAGATCCATGATCGTAAGATAATACAGCAGAGACTGGGAGCTGGTAGCGTCCTGAATGAGACTGCCGCCGCCGGAGATGAGCATTTTGGCGTGTTTCAGAGCGTACCGCACGCCGAGCGGCGAAAACCGCGGCAGGCAATCGACGCGGTAAACGCGGCGCATTTCCTTTGCCTTTGCCGAAAGCACGCAGAGGCGGACGTCCGGCATATAGCGCCGCAGGCTGTCGGAAATAGCGAAAAAGAGAGCGTCGTCGCCGCTGTTATGAAAGCCGTAATAGCCCGACAGCACGGCGTCGTAGCGGTAGTCGCGGTCGGCGTGATCGCGCAGGACAGCACGATAGATCCGCATATGCTTTTCGGCGAGCGCCGTGTCGGAAAACTGCGTCACGGCACGCTCGTGCAGAGCTTCCCCGTATCGCTTCGCCGACTGTCTGTCGCGGATGAGGCGGATGAGCTTTTCGGCAAGCTCGCCGCTGTTCTCGCTTTCAAATAACAGTCCCGTCTTTCCGTCGAGGATAAGATCGGGAATACCGCCGACGCGCGAGCAGACGGTGGGCTTGGAAAAGCGTGCGCCTTCGAGCAGTACGTACGGGAAGCTCTCACTGCGGGAGGTGAGGGTATTGATATCGATGAAATTGATAAAGCTGTAAATATCCTTGACGAAGCCGACGAACGTCAGAAGGTCGCTCACGCCCTCTTTTTCGGCAAGCGCGACGAGGGAAGTGCGGTTTTCTCCCTCTCCCGCGATAACGAAGCGCGCCTCGGGACATTCTTCCGCGACGCGGCGGATAGCTTTGATGAACACGTCGTGTCCCTTGACGTAGTCGTGCCGTCCGATAAGACCGATATAGGTGCAGGCGGGATCATACGCAAGTCCCACCCGCGAAGCAAATTCTTCTTTTGAAACGTACGGCGGCGTGCCGTCGTAGTTCATGCCGTTGTAGACGGTGAAAACGGAATTGGGGCGGAAGGAGCGTCTGATGAGCATATCCTTGAAAGAAGAGGACACCCCGATATAATAGGAGAACGACCGCAGGGCGACGATATTGAGGGAGGTGTAGACGAGCTTGCGGTAAAAGCCGTCGAAATCCAGCCGATAGTCGCTGTGGATGGTGGTGATCATGGGGATGCCGACACGCTTTTTCAAGAACATGGCGATAAAATTCGCCCGTGCGCCGTGGCAGTGGATGACGTCCACTCCGTCGTCGCACAGCTCTTTGAGGCGGTCGAGCACCGACAGATCGAAGCGGCTCTTCTGCTCGATGAGCTCGCAGGGGATGCCGAGTTCCTGCAATTCGTCCCAGAACACGCCCTTCATAAAGCACACGATCTTGACGTCCGCCCTGTTTTTCAGTGCGCCGAGCAGGGCGAAAACGTGCGTCTTGGCACCGCCCGTGTCGCCGCCGCTGATGAGATGCAGTACCTTCATGCCGTTTTCCCGTCCTTCCCTTTTTGTGTTATCCGGAATACCGTCAGTTGCCGCGATAGGGCTTTGCTAACCTTGCCGCCGCCATGCAGACGCCCGCGCACACGAAAAACGCCACCATGACGCGCGGATAGAACCAGCAGTATTCAAAACAGCCGATCAGGATGATGCCCGTCATGGAGGACGCCGACGCGATGGTGACGTTGCGGATCTCCTTCGGCACGCTCCGTGCCGCGCTGACAAACGAACGGCGGATGAGCGTAAAGGTCATGCAGACGTAGCTGACGAAGCCCAGAGCCCCGAGCTCGACGAGCATTTCCATAAAGTGCATATGCGAGTGCGGCGCCACACCGCTTTCGCCGACGGCATACGGCGGATAAATTTCCGCAAAGCCGCCCGTGCCGAGCCCGACACCGGTAAACCAATAATCTTTCAGCATCCGCAGGCATCCCGTCCAGATGTCCACGCGGTAGGAGCTGGACGTATCCTCCAAATTACCGATGGTGAGCAGGCGGTTAAGGATGTTCTTCGGCAAAAACGGAAGCGCCGCCACGCACGCGATGAGCAGGACGGGCAGATACTTTTTGTCATACAGCACCACGAAAATGAGGGCGGCGATGGCAAACGCGATCCAGCCCGAGCGCGAATAGGTGAAGAGCAGTGCCCCGACCGGCAGTAAAAGTCCGGCGAGCGCGTATATCCGCTGTGTCTTATCCTTGCGGTTGAGCGCGAACGCCAGTGCGAACGGCAGGAACAGCACCAAAAATTCGGCGAAGTTGTTGGGGTTGGCAAGCGTCGAGAAGACACGTCCCGGCATATCCTCGTTGAGCGCCATATCGGTGAGCGCGGCGTCCGCCTCCACACCGATGATACGCTGAACGACGGCAAAAGCCGACGTCACCGTCAGCGCCGCGTACAGAAAACCGCAGACGACGTCGAGATCGCGCACCCCTCTCACGCAGGCGTTGATGCCGAAGCACAGCACGAGCGAGGAAACGAAGAACAGCAGAATGCGCACGCTGTCGCCGACGTCATAGCTGAGAAAGGTGCTGACAATAAGCGAAAACGCAAACACCAACACCGAAAACCACAGCGAGCGGACATCACTTCCCGCCGCGTTTTCTCCCGCAAACGAGCGGGCGAGCGCATATACGAGAAACAGCACCGCCGCAAAGAAGATGACGAAGGTGTTCGACCATGCCTCGTGCGGCACGATAAAGAGAAACACGCACACGAACGCCGCAAAGCCGCTGGCATAGTACACGAACGGCTTATGGAAAAAGCGGTCGTACAGCTTCTGCACGAAACTGCCCTCATAGTAGTTGCGCAGTACGCAAAACAGCTTCACCGGCGGTTTGACGACCGCCGAAGCAAGTCCGGCAAGCACCTTGTAGACGCACGACGAGCCGGCGTGCTTTTCGATCCCGTCTTTCCCGACGAGGATGCGCCGCACGGTGCTTGTCCGGTAAGTGTCGGCGAAAAACGTCACAACGGCGAGCAGGATGGCATACAGCCTGCTCGAAAGCAGCGTCCGCCACACCCACCTTACGATCGCCGCCACGCGGCTCTCGCGGCAGGCAGTCAGCACGCGCACCGCAAAAGAATCCCTTTTCTGATCCGTCATACCGTCTTATGCCCCGATGGCGCTGATCTTGGCGGTCATGCGCGTCTTGCCGAAGCGCAATTCCATCTCGTCGCCGATACCGTATTCTTTTTCGCTCATGGTAACGCCGCAGTCGGAATACGTTCCTTCCATCTCACAGGTAAGCGTGACGGAGGAGAAGCCCTCCTTTTCGCACAGCACAAGCCCGTTTTCCGTCTCGGCATACGACTGCGATGCGCCGCGGACGACGTCCGTTACCGTACCGACGGCATGCACACGAAGCGAACTGAACACATTGTCACCCGCCTGCACGGCGTTCGCCGTGAAATCCTCGACCTCCGGCACAAAGAAGGTCACGGAAACCGTTTCCTTCGGCGTGTCGGTCACATCGGTCTGCGCCGAGTCCTCGTCCTCCGTCTTGACGGCGATGTCGTACACACGCAGATACAGTTTCGCATCCCCCGCACGCAGCACGAAGGTATGTCCGACGCCGTACTTCTTTCCGCCGATCTCGGCGCCGAGCGTCGTCTTTTCGCCCTCCACTTCACCCGTGATGATCATGGAGTAGAAGCCTTCCTTGGAGGTGAGGGAATACACGCCGTCGGTGACCTGTCCGTAGGAAACGGAATCATCGAGCTCGACGTCGGTGACGTGTCCCAGCTCCACCGAGAAGGTGTCGTCGTACAGCTCGTCGCCCACCTGTACCTTGGACGCCACGAAGTCATTGACTTCTTCGATAAAGTATTTCATGACGAGCGTCGTCTTTTTCTGCTGAGGCTTGACAAAGACAAAGACCACAGCCGCCGCGACGGCGGCGAGGATGGCGATGATCGCCAGAAAGTCGATGACGTTGATTTTTCCGAAAAGTTTTCCGTTTTTCATGTTTCTTCTCCTTTATTTTGTTTCCGTCACGCTTTCGTGACGGAAAGGTAGACCTTGTAGGTATCCTGTAAGCACTGTTCCAGATCGAATCTTGTCAGCGCCGCTTTTTTGGCGTTTTCCGCGAAAAGCCGGCGCTTCCCTTCATCCTCGATGAGCGTTTTCACCGCTTCCGCAAAGCCCTCCGTATCCCCGTAATCCACGGCAAAGCCGCAGTTTGTCTCATGATTCACGATGTCGGGATTGCCGCCTGCGGTCGTCACCACGAGCGGCAGGGAATGTGCCATGGCTTCGAGAATGGCAAAACTCAACGCCTCGTAGCACTTGGAGGAATTGAGATAGATATCGGAGCCGTCTAAAATATTCTCGGTGTCGGCGCGGTAGCCGAGCTGATACACGCAGTCGGCAAGTCCTTTTTCGCGGATGCGCCGTGTGATGTCGTCAAAAAACTCGCCGTCGCCCGCGATGAGAAGCGCGAACTTCCGGTCTGTCTTCTTCTTTAACGCCGCCATGCTGTCGACAAGAAAATCAAGTCCCTTCGACATATGGTACCGCGCCAAAATGGACAGCACCGCCGTGTCGGCGTCAAGTCCGAACTCCGAACGGATGGTGGACGGCGGACGCGGTAAGGAGCCCGTCTCGGCGGGAATGCCGTTGAAGATGACGTCGATCTTGCGTGCGCTTACGCCGTTGGACACGAGCAGGTCCTTTGCGTTGCGGCAGACGGCGATGATCTTATCGTCGCCCGGCGTCAGCAGATGGTTGGTCACCCACCAGGCGACGCCGGTTTTGAGCGTCAGGTGGCAGGTGTAGATGACCTTGGTCTTGTTATAGAAAAGCTTGGACAGAATGGCAAGATAGTTTTCCCGCGGATACTGGGCATGGATGATGTCGATGTGATTGGTCTTGCAGATGTGCGCGATCTGCTTTGCCGCCGAAAGATCGTACGGATTTTTCATGCCGATCTGAAAGCAGGGCACGCCGAGATCATCGAGCTGTTCGGATAACTGCCCGCTCTCGTTGAAAGCGAGAAAACATTCCGTCTCGCTTCCGTGAAAGCGGCGCACGAGATTGTAGACGTATTTTTCCGTGCCCGCCTTGCCGGCGTGGTTGATGAGATACAGGATCTTCAAAATCTTATTCCTCCCCGTAAGCGCTCACGCATTGCGGAATTTGATGATCTTCGCCGGTACGCCGCCGACGACCGCATAATCCGGCACGTCCTTGGTCACCACGGCACCCGCGCCGATGATGACGCCGTTTCCCACCGTAACGCCCGGCATGATGACGACGTTGGTTCCGATCCAGACGTCGTTGCCGACGGTGACCTTCTGCTTGGGCGCCGTTTGCAGTCTCATGGGACGCGAAAGGTCGGATACCTCGTGATTCTGCGTCACGATGGTGACGTTGGGCGCCATCATGACGTCGTTTCCGATGGCAAGCGGTCCCGCCACACGGCAGTTGAGCCCGATGCCGGAATGGTCGCCGACGGTGATGCCGTTTCCGGACGCGAAAAACGCGCCGTGCTCGATGTTGACGCCTTTGCCGCACGCATCAAGCATCATCTTCGCGCACAATCCCCGCAAAGCCCTTGCGCCCGGCGCATACGGAAGCCCGGAGCACGGCAGGTGCCGCGCCAGAAAATAGTACAGCACGTAGCCGACCGCCCGTGATAGTTTTTTCATGTATACACGTTCCTTTCTCCGCACATCTTCGCACAGAAATTGGGAAAAGTTATTTTTCGCGTTTCTTTTTCACTTTGGAAACAAGCCCCACGGCAAGAGATGTCTTAAATACCATGATCAGCACCGCGTACACCGCAACGCCGACGCACACCGGCAAACCTAACCGCAGTATCTTTCCGGCAAGCGTTTCCGGCACGAGCGCCCCGATCCCTCTGCCGACGCCCATGACCGCCGCCGCCATGCAGGCGCCTGCGATGACGTATTTGACGGTATCTTTCCCGAGTCCCGTGCAGAACGGTCCGATCTTCTTACGCAGTAAAACAAGCAGTACCGCAAGTCCCGTAAGAGACGCGATCGAATAGGCGAGCGGGATGCCGTAGGCACCGATAAAGCGGATGAGCACGAGACTGCACGCCACGTTGACGCCCATGATGACGAAGCCGCAGATTGCCGAGGTCTTGGTGTCGCCCACCGCGTAAAACGCACGGTCGAGGATTTCTTTCGAGCCGATGGCGATAATGCCGAAGGCATACATCAGCATGATGAGCGCCGCTTTTTTCACGTCGTCCTGCGTAAAGCGTCCCCATCCGGCGATGAGATCAAGAAGCGGCTCGCGTACGGCGATGAGCCCGAAGGTCGCGGGGACAAGCAGGGCAAACACCGTTTTCAGCACGTCCGACAGCGTTTTTTTGTATTCGTCCATGCGCCCGCCCGCCGCACTTTCGGTAAGCTTGGGATAGACGACCGCCGTAACGGAGTACACAAAGGCGAGCACCATGTACAGCACCAAATTCTGCACGTAGGTAAGAAGTGTCACCATGTCCTTGAAATTGGCGATCATGGTGGTGTTATAGAACATATTGAGCTGATACGCCGACACGCCGATGAGCACCGGCACCGTCATTTTTCCGGCACGGATCATGTCGGGATCCTTTAAGGAAAAGGACGGACGGAAGCGGAAGCCGTCGGCGAGAAGCGGCGGGATGAGGATGAGCGCCTGCGTCGAAAGTCCGATAAAGGTGGCGACGAGAAGTCCCGTCACGCCGAAACGGTCGCTGAAAAAGAAGACGTAAGCGATGACGACAAGGCTGGACGGCACGCTGACGAACGCGGGAAAGCCATACCTGCCGCGCGATTGCAGAAGCCCTTGGAGAATATAGTTGAGCCCGGTGAAGAGCATGACCGGCATCATGATCATGAGCGCCTTGACGGCGAAGCGGTAATCCTCACCGCTCTTGAACTCGGTCAGAAGCGGCAGTCCGAACGACGCCGCCATGCCGACAAGCACGAGCGCCGCCGTAAACACGGTGGAAACGGTGATGATATTGCCCGCGAAACGCTCCGCCTGCTCTTGCTCGCCTTTGGCAAGATGTCCGGCGTAGATGGGGATGACAACAGTGCTGAGCGCCGTGCCGAAGCAGGTGAAAATGGTGTTGGGAATGGAGATGGCATAGGAGTAGATATTGATCTGCCCGACGGTGCCGAACACCGAAATGTACACCTGCGTGGAAACCAGGGACAGCAGTCGGGACAGGATCATGATGACCATGACGTAGCTGACCGAGCCCGCCATGTTTTTTATTCTTTTTTCTCTTTTCGGCATCTTTCCGCCGTCTCCTCCTTTCCCGTTCCGCAATAACGGCATTTTCCCGGCGCTATTCTGCCCACGTCACGTTTTCCCGGATGACCTTTGCCGGATTGCCGGCGACAAGCGCCCCTTCCGGGACGTCCTTCGTGACGACCGATCCCGCCGCGATAACGGCGCCGTCGCCGATAGTGACGCCTTTCAACACCAGCGCATGACAGCCGATCCAGACGTGCTTTCCGATATGTACCGGGCGAAGCGTTTCGGTATCCGAGCCGAGCTTATGATAATCTCTGTCGAGGATACAGCAATCCCACGCGATGATGGTACCGTCGCCGATGACGACCTCTTTGCCGGCATGGATCTCGGTGCGGTCGCCGACGGCGACGCCGCTTCCGAGCACGAGGCGTGCGGGGGCGTCCTTCGTTCCGTAGGCGCTGAGCTTGCAAAACCGGTGCAGATTGACCTTGCGGCCGAGTTCGATGCGGCAGTCTCTGTGAAAGATGCGCACGCCCTTTTCGGCGCGCAGCAGTCCCCCGCACTTATCGATCTTTATTTTCTTGAAGGTGCCGCGGACAAGATTCACGGCGATGGCAAAATATTCCGATACGGGACGGCTCAATACGGTCATTCCTTTCTGACACAACAATACGATATATATTATAACACACATTTTCGGGTTTGTCTACCAACAGCGGAAATTTTTCGGGAAAATAAAAAACGGGCGGCGTATCTTTCCGGTCTGCATCCCGTCCGCGCCTCATCCTCTTTTTGCTTTTGCGCGGAAGGCGCTCGGCGTCATACCCTCGTACTCCCGGAAAGTCTTGCTGAAATAGGAAAAACTCGAAAAGCCGAGTGATAGCGCGATTTCACCCATCGGATCATCGGTATAAAACAGTTTTTTTCTCGCTTCGGAGACACGCTGCGCCTGCACGTATTCAAAAATCGTCATGCCGGTGCTTTTTTTGAATAGCCGGCAAAGATAGTACCTGCTGATATGAAAGCGGCGGCAAAGGTCGGAAAGCTCGATCTTTCCGGCAATATTGCCGTTCAGATAGGCAAGGATGTCCGAGATTCCGTTATTCAACGGAGGTTGAGTCTTATTAATATTTTCATAGGCACAGAGCAGGATTTTCAAAAGAGCAAGCGAAAGATACGCCGTTTCGTTTTCGCTTTTACCGAGTTTCTCGTTTATGCGCCGCATCTCTGCCGATATTCCGGCGTTTTCGTCGGAGGACAGACCTATACAAAGCCCGCTCTGCTTTGCGAACAGATCGTTCACCACGTTTTCGCTTCCGGCGGCACACATAAGTTCCCGCACAAAGGAGCTTGCGATGACAAGCTTGCTTCTTACATACTGCGCAGCGTCATCCGGCACCGAGCAATGGGTATCCATGCCGTTTATCAAAACGACCGTCCCCTCGCGCAGGGGAAGAAGGCGGTCGTTGACTGTGATGCTCCCGCTGCCGCGACAGATATGGAGGATCTCGTAATACTGCGCGTGCGTGTGTTTTTTGTTGATCAGCCCGTCTTTTCCCCGCATTTCGTAATGAAAATCGGCAATTTCGTGCATGGCGGCATCACCTCCTTTTCAGTATACCGCAGTTTCTTGAAAAAAGCAATATTTTTATAAAATCGAGCAATATTACGATATGATTTGTTTTATCGGTAATATATACTCAAAGTATAAAAACAGCGGAGGGATACACCGTGAGCGACAAAAAGCTTATCATCTGTGATCTTGATCACAAGGACGTCAAGCCGGAAGAAGAGGTCTTCCGTTCCGCCGGCTATGAATTCGACCGGCTTTGCTGTAAGACGCAGCGGGACGTCATCGAAAACTGTCGGAACGCCGTCGTTCTCATGAACCAGTACATCAAAATGGACAGCGTGATCTTCGAGGCACTTCCCGCCCTAAAATGTATCGTGCGCTACGGCGTCGGCGTCGACAACGTCGATCTTGCCGACGCAAGAGCCTTCGGCGTCGAGGTCTGTAATGTGCCGGACTACGGCACACAGGAGGTCGCCGACCAGGCGCTTGCGCTGATGTTATGCCTTACGCGCAAGGTCTGCCTTGCCAATGCTCTCGTCCACGAGGGCGTCTGGGACTACCGACACGAAATCCCGGTTTTCCGGTTGAGCGAAGCGACCGTCGGCATTTTCGGCTTTGGCAGGATCGGGCGCGCATTTGCAAAACGGGCTTCCGCTCTCGGAGCAAGAATCCTTGCCTGCGATATACGCGAAAACCTCGATATGCCCGATTATGTGACGCGCGCATCCAAAGAAGAACTGTTGCAACAGTCGGACATTCTTTCCCTGCATTGCCCTCTCACACCGGAAACCTATCACGCCTTCGGAAAAGCGGAATTTTCCGCCATGAAAAGCTCCGCTTGCATCATCAACGTCTCCCGCGGCGGCATCATCGACGAAATGGCGCTGTACCGTGCGCTCTGCGAGAAGCAGATCGCTGGTGCCGGGATCGATGTCGCCGAAAAAGAACCGCTCGCCCCCGACAATCCCCTGCTTTCGCTTGACAATTTCATCGTTACGCCGCACACGGCATGGTATTCCGAGCAGTCGGCGCTCGAACTCAAACGCAAGGTCGCAGAAGAGGCCGTCCTGTTTATATCCGGCAAAAAAGTGCGGTATTCCGTCCTGAATTGACACCTGCTCCCGTCGGTTTTCCTTACGCTTTTCCTATACAAAAAACGAAAAGAGGTTTTACCATGAAAGCTATCCGATATCTCGGTCCCCGTCTCTGCGGCATCGAAGACCTGCCCATCCCACAAGCCCCCGACGGCTTCGCCCTTGTGAGGATTTCTCACGCCGGCATCTGCGGAACGGATCTCAACATCTACGCCGGAACGCACCCGCGCGCCAAAGCGCCGCTCACCATGGGACATGAGTTTTCCGGCACCGTCGCAAAGGACGGCGCACTCTATAAGGCGGGCACGCGCGTCACGGCGTATCCGCTCATCTCCTGCGGTCATTGTGAGGCGTGCAAGAGCGGCAACGGACACGTCTGCCGCTCGCTCGGGTTGTACGGGATCGACCGTGACGGCGGCATGGCGGAATACGTCATACTGCCCGAGGACCTGCTCATCCCGCTGCCGGATGACGTGTCGTTCCGTCTCGGCGCGTTTATCGAGCCCGTTGCCGTTACGGTACATACTTTGCGAGAAAGAGGCTTTCGTGCGGGAGACAGTGCCATCGTCTTCGGCTGCGGCACCATCGGGCTGTGCCTCGCGCTCACCCTGCGCCGCTTCGGCGCGGGAACGCTTCTGCTCGCCGAAACCGATCCTTTCCGGCGGTCACTTGCCGAAAGCATGGGCTTTGCGGTAATCGATCCTGTCGAAGCCGATGTGATACGGGAGGTCATGCGTCTTACCGACGACAACGGTTTTGACTTCGTTTTCGACTGTGCCGGCGTGTCGCCCGTTGCCGCTCTCCTTTTTGACGCGGTAAAGGTCAAAGGAAAGATCGTCATCGTCGCGTCTTACAAAAAGCCGCCCGAAATGCCCCTTTTCAAGGGCATGGTCAAGGAAACCGAAATCGATTTCGTGAGAGTATACCGCAAAAACGATTTTGCCATTGCCGCAAACCTTGTGCGCAGCGAACCGCTTTACGACAGAATTATAACCCACGTCCTTCCCGCAGACGAAGCGCAGAAAGGATTTGATCTTTTGCTTGCTCCGGGCACGGGGGCTGTCAAGGTCATGTTCTGCTTTGACGAAAAAGGAAGGACGACGAATACCGGATATACCGGATAAGAAGGAGAAAAAATATGGATCTTTTTGATCTTTCCGGAAAGCACGCCATCGTTACCGGCGGCAGCCGCGGACTTGGACACGGCATGGCGGAGGGGCTCTGCGAAGCCGGCGCCGAGGTCGTATTGCTTGCTTCAAGTGAAAACGTATACAAGACGGCGCAGGAATTCCGCGACAGGGGATACGCCACAAAAGGGCTCGTCTGCGATCTCGCAAACGAAAAAGAGACCGATGAGAAGTTTACAGACGCACTGTCGCTTCTCGGAGGGAAGCTCGATATTCTCATCAACAATGCCGGCATCCAGCGCAGAAATCGCTGCGAATCATTTCTGCTGTCCGACTGGGACGATGTTCTCAACGTCAATCTGCGCGCCGTTTTCCGGCTCTGCCAGCTTGCCGGGCGCCACATGATGCAAAACGGCGGCGGGAAAATCATAAACGTCGCGTCCATGCTCAGCTTTTTCGGCGGCTTTACCGTTCCCGCCTATGCCGCAGCGAAAGGTGGTATTGCTCAACTCACCAAGGCGCTTTCCAACGAGTGGGCCTGCAAAAACATCAACGTCAACGCCATCGCTCCCGGATACATGGCAACCGACATGAACACCCGACTCATCCAGGACGAAAAGCGTAACGCCGAGATTCTCTCGCGTATCCCCGCCGGCAGATGGGGGTGCGAAAACGACGTGAAAGGGATCGCCGTTTTTCTTGCCTCGCACGCCTCCGATTACGTAAGCGGCGCAATCCTCCCCGTCGACGGCGGGTATCTTGGAAAATAAAGGAAAAGCAGACGGAAAAGGCTCAGTGGTTTTTGCCGTCTGTTTTTTTTAAGCGGATTTTCGATGATTTTTCAAAAAACAAGGCTGTACCCCCTTGATTTTTTTTGAAAAATGTGATATGATGAACTGTAATTTTGAAATAGACGTTTGGTCTGATAAAAGTACAGTAAGGAATGGTTATTTATGGAACAGAATCAAAGAAGAGTCGGCACCGTTTCGCGTGGCATCCGCTGCCCCATTTTCCGTGAAGGAGACGACATCGCCGCACTGGTCGCCGAAAGCGTTCTCTTGGCAACGGAATCCGATGGGTTTTCTTTACGCGATCGCGATGTCATCGCCGTGACGGAGTCTGTCGTCGCCCGCACGCAGGGCAACTACTGTTCGGTCGATCAGATCGCGTCGGACGTACGCGCAAAGCTCGGCGGAGAAACCGTCGGCGTGATCTTCCCCATTCTGTCCCGCAACCGTTTTGCCATCTGCCTGCGCGGCATCGCCAAGGGCGCAAAGAAGATCGTGCTCATGCTCAGCTATCCCCCCGATGAGGTCGGCAACGAGCTCGTCAGCCTCGACAAGATCGACGCCGCCGGTGTCAATCCGTATTCCGACGTGCTGTCTCTCGAAAAATACCGCGAGCTGTTCGGCGTCAACAAGCACCCCTTCACCGGCATGGATTACGTTGCCTACTACGGCGATCTCATCCGGGAGTGCGGCGCCGAGGCAGAGATCATCTTCGCCAACCGTCCGACCGCCATTCTCGACTACGCCGATCACATCCTCACCTGCGACATCCACACCCGTGCCCGCACCAAGCGCATCTTGAAAGAAGCCGGTGCCAAGGTGGTTCTCGGACTTGACGATATCATGAACGCTCCGGTCGACGGAAGCGGCTTCAACGAAAACTACGGACTGCTCGGCTCCAACAAGTCCACCGAGGACAAGATCAAGCTCTTCCCGCACAACTGCAAGCCCATCGTGCTGGACATCCAGAAGCGCATTCTTGACGCGACCGGCAAGCACGTCGAGGTCATGGTCTACGGCGACGGTGCATTCAAGGACCCGCAGGGCAAGATCTGGGAGCTTGCCGATCCGGTAGTCTCCCCGGCGTACACCGACGGGCTGATCGGCACGCCGAACGAATTGAAGCTCAAATACCTTGCCGACAACGACTACAAGGACCTTTCGGGCGAGGCGCTGAAAAACGCCATTTCGGAGAGCATCCGCGCCAAGGAAAGCAATCTCGTCGGGAACATGGCGTCGCAGGGCACCACGCCGCGGCAGCTTACCGACTTGATCGGGTCGTTGTGCGACCTTACCAGCGGCTCGGGCGACAAAGGCACGCCGGTCGTACTGGTACAGGGGTACTTCGACAACTTCACAAACAACTGATATAATAAAAAATACGTCGCCCCGCCGAGTATTCTCGGCGGGGCGACTCCTATTCCCGCGCCTGCGGCTCGGGAGGCGGCGTGTCGCTTCACCCAATCCGCGCCGCATCGCGGCGCGGTTTGGGTGAAGCCGCAGGCTTCTTCACACCACCTGCAAGGTCTGCATTTTGTAAAACTCCCCTTTGAGCGCCATCAGCTCGTCAAAGGTACCGATCTCGACACAGTCGCCGTCACGGATGACGGCAATGCGGTCGGCATTGCGAATGGTGGAAAGCCGGTGCGCCACGATAAACATGGTACGGTTGGCGGCAAGATTGTTGATCGCCTTCTGAATCTCCTTCTCGGAAACGCTGTCCAGCGCACTCGTCGCTTCGTCCAGAATAATGACCTTGGGGTCCCGTATGAGCGCCCGTGCGATGGACAACCTCTGCCGCTGTCCGCCCGAAAGGTTGGCGCCGTGCTCGTCGAGCCGCGTATCCACGCCGTGCGGCAGTGACCCGATGAATCGCGTCAACTGTGCCGCGTCAAGTATCTGCGTCAGCCTCTCCTCCGATACCTCTTCCATCCCGTAGGTGATGTTTTCGCGGATAGAGCCGGAAAACAGCACACTGCTCTGCGGCACGACCGCCAAATTCTTGCGGTAATCGCGCAGATCGACTTCGTTCAGATCCACTCCGTCCACAAGCACCTGTCCCTCTTTCGGCAGAATGAAGCCGAGAATGAGGTTGAGCATGGTGGATTTGCCCGAGCCCGACTCGCCGACGATGGCAATGGTCTCGCCCGAACGGATTTTGAGGTTGAGCCCCTTCAATAACGGCTGATCGTCCTCATATGAGAACTTCACGTCGCGGAACTCGTATTCGCCGCGGAAATCCGGCAGCGCTTTCTTGCCGCGGTTGTCCTCCACGTCGTTTGCGCCGAGAATCTCACCGATGGACGACACCGATTCCAGCCCCTGCGTGATGATGGGCAGGATGCCGATGATGGCGGTGACCTGACCGGTCAGCGTGGTGAAATAGGACTGATACAGCGAAATGTCGCCGATCTCAATGTTGCCCTTTATCGCCATGTAGACCGAGAAAACAAGGCAGATAAGCTGGAAGAGCTGGAACACGATCCAGGACAGAACGCCGAAAATCTGCAACAGCATATCCATATTGAAGCCGGTCCTGCCGACGCGGTTGAGCACGCTTGTGATCTTGTGGATCTCGGTCTCCTCCAAAGCGTGCGCCCGGGTGATCTCGGTCATTTCCTCCATTTCGATGAGGCTGGCGGAGGTCTCTTCGGCGCCCTTGCGGAATTCATGGTTGGCCTTTCTCATCTTGCCGCGGAACAGACGCACGAGCAGTACGGCAAGCGGGATGGTGAGCAGGAAGAAGATAAAGATGGTCATGCTGTGCGAGATGACGACGGTCAGCGCGATGACCATATTGAAGAGAATCTGCGGCAAATGGGAGAACAGCGTCGAGCAGAGGCTCTGCACCGCGTCAACGTCGCGCATGAGCTTGGACTGGATGCGTCCGCTCTGCATTTCTTTATGGAACGGGATGGACAACTGCTGTAATTTGGTGACGAGCGCCGCCCGCAGACCGATCTCCACCTGCCGCGTCACTTTTCTCAAAAAGAAATAATAGAGCATGGTGGTGGGGATATTGAGCAGTACGAAAAATACCCACAGACCGACGTTGAACAGGATGGCAGACCGGTAGTCATACGCCGGGTCCTGCAAGGCGCTGACGGCGGCGTTGATGAGGTTCGCCGTGAAAAGCGGCGTCAGCACGTGCGGGAGCGTGGCGATGACATAAAAAAACACCGACAGAATCAGCTGGACCGGATACCGTCTGTACAGCCGAAACAGGATTTTCAGCGTACTTTTGGAGTCTCCGGAATAGGCCTCGATAAATTCCTTTTCGAGGACGCGGGCTTCTTCATCGGTAAACATTTTGCTTGTGTGATCGTGGACGTGGAAATGCGGTAATCGGAGTTTGTTTTTTTCGGTTTTCATGACGATCCCTCCATGATGGGCAAATGCATTTTCATATCGGTTTTTCGTTCGCCTGTATCGTATCACATCCTTCCTCGAAAGTCAAGGGGTTTTCCGCTTTTTGTCAAAATAATTTTTTACGGTAAAAAACACGGCAAAAAACCGGCGCTTTCGCGTCGGTTTTTGATCTTTTCTTGTACTTTTACGCTGCCCTTTCGCTCTTATTCCGGGTGAATACCTGATACAGTACCGCGATCGCCACAAGGCCGAGCCCGACAAGGTCGGTCACGAGTCCCGGATAGATCATGAGCAGTCCGCCGACCGCCATGAGAACGCGTTCCCACACGGCAAGCGTGCGTAAGAAATACCCTTCGACCGCGGCGGCAACGCCGACAAGTCCGAGCACCGACGTCACGATGATGAGGATGACGTCGAACACGCTCGTGTCAATAAAGAGCATGGCGGGATTGAGGGCGAAAATATACGGAACGATGAAGGCGGCGATGGCAAGCTTGACGGCGTTGAGTCCCGTCTTAAAGGGATTGGACTTGGCGATGGCACTGCCGGCATAGGCGGCAAGCGCGACCGGCGGTGTGATATCCGCGATGATGCCGAAATAGAAGACGAACATATTCGCCGCAATGGGGTCGATGCCCATTTTGATGAGGATCGGCGCACAGGTGGTCGCCATGATGACGTAGTTCGCCGTCGTCGGCACGCCCATGCCGAGGATGATGCAGGTGAGCATGGTGAGAAACAGACCGATGATGGTCACGTCACCCGCGATCGAAACGATGGCGGAAATGAGGATGGCGCCGAGTCCCGTCATGGTGATGACACCGGCGATGATACCGGCGACGGCGCAGGCGATCGCCACCGAAACGGTGCTTCTCGCACCGGCTTCCAGACCGTCACCGATCTTTTCGACGGACATTTTCGATCCCCTGCGGATAAGCCCGACCACGATGGCGACGACAGCCGTCAGCAAGACAACGTTTGTCGGCTTGACAGCCGTGAGATTGCCGACGGCAAGGTACACGACGGCAGGCAGATAGGAAAGCAGATTCTTCCACGGTGCCTTTTCCTCTTTGTCAAAGAAGAGCGCCGCGGTGTTTCCGATCACGAAAACGGCGACCGGAACGAGAGAGGCGATGGGATCGGCAACGGTGACGCCGATGATATCGGCGATGATAAAGGCGATGGCGCCGAGAGCGGTCGGCATACTGACCATGACGGCGATGAGCGTCGAGAAAATGGCGGCGCGTGCCATGGTAGAGCCGGCGATGACCATCCAGATGAGAACGGCAAGCGGCAGAAGCAGATAGCCGCTCTTGACGATGAGCTTCCAGAAGACCGGCAGCTCGTCACGGGAAAGTCCTTTGAGTCCGAGCTTCCTTGCTTCAAGGTGCACCACGATGAAGATGCCGAGAAAATACAGAAAAGCAGGCAGGATGGCGCGGACGGCGATCTCGCCGTACTTGACGCCGACCATTTCCGCCATTAAGAAGGCGGCGGCGCCCATGAT
>JAZRVE010000005.1:0-27284 GCA_045598975.1 Eubacteriales bacterium | reverse complement strand
CGACAGCGGCGCCATCTCCATCATCGGCGGCGGTGACAGTGCCGAAGCCGTCGAGCGTCTCGGCTTCGCCGACAAGATCACGCACATTTCCACCGGCGGCGGCGCTTCCCTCGAATTCCTCGAAGGCAAGGATCTCCCCGGTATCTCCTGCCTCAACAACAAGTAAAACGTAAAACACCGCGTATTCACGCTATCACACGTTACGTGTAGAAAGAAGAGAACACTATGAGAAAGAAAGTCATCGCCGGCAACTGGAAAATGAACAACACGCCGACCGAAACCAAAGCTTTTGTACAGGAGCTCAAAAAAGTCGCCGCCGGCAAAAAGGGCTGTGACATCATCATCTGCGTCCCGTTCGTGGACATTCAGGCAGCCGTGGACGGCGTCAAGGGCTCCGGCATCAAGGTCGGCGCGCAGAACGTCCACTTCGCTCCCAAGGGCGCTTACACCGGCGAGATCAGCGCCGAAATGCTGCTTGACTGCGGCGTCAAGTACGTCGTCATCGGACACAGCGAAAGACGCCAGTACTTCGGCGAGACCGACGAGACGGTCAACCAGCGCGTCAAGGCGGCGCTTGATGCCGGACTGAAAGTCATCCTCTGCGTCGGCGAACTGGAAAAGGAACGCGACCAGGGCATCACGGCGGAAGTCCTCGGCAAGCAGACCAAGATCGACCTGCTCGGCGTCCCTGCAGAACAGCTCAAAAACGTCATCATCGCTTACGAGCCCGTCTGGGCGATCGGCACCGGCAAGACGGCGACGGTCGAGCAGGCAGACGAAGCGTGCGGCATCATCCGCGGCATCATCGCCGGGCTTTACGGCAAGAAAGCCGCCAACGCGCAGATCATCCAGTACGGCGGCAGCATGAACGCCAAGAACTGTGCCGAGCTGCTCGCCTGCAAGAACGTAGACGGCGGTCTTATCGGCGGCGCCTCCCTCAAAGCGCCCGACTTCGGCATCATTATTGATGCGGCGCAGTAACTGATCTCAAATATAATAAATGTTGCCCCGCCGAGTTTTCTCGGCGGGGCAATGTGTCGTTGCTGTATAAAGTGAAAAAACAGCGCCATACTAATAACAGCATCTTCTTAAAAAAACAGAAAGGATCGGTACCCATCATGTCACCCAAAGAATTGCTGTATGTAGAGGACGCCCTCGGGCACGAAAAACAGTTGTGGGACGTGTGCTGCGACGCCGCGTCCAAACTGACCGACGCCGAGCTCAAAAGCTTTGTGCAGACGCTTTCGGCACGCCACAAGCAGAATTATGACAAACTGTACGGACTGCTCAACTGAACAGACGCCGCGCAACGCAGAAAGGAAAAACCTATGGACGACAAACTGATCATGGACAATCTTTTGACCAACACCAAAAGCGCGTGCGACCTCATGATGCACGGCGCTATCGAATCCGCAACGCCGGACGTGCACAGTGTTTTTGCGCAGACCTTCAACGAAACACTCTGTATGCAGAATGAAATCTACGGCAAAATGACGCTGAAAGGCTGGTATCCGACTACCGCCGCCGAACAGCCGAAAATTGATGCCGCCAAGCAAAAATACGCCCAATTCTGATTCCTGCTTAAAAAAGCCGCCCACTTGGGCGGCTTTTCTTAAAGCGTGCGGTAATTATTCGGCGTCACCGAAATCAGGCGCGTCAAGCTTGCCGGCATCCAGTTCCGCTTCCGCCACATCATAGAAATGTGCCGAATACAGACCGACGAAAATGCCGCCGAACAGTGCATAAACAATGGCAAGAACAAGCGTGATGATGCCGATGATAACGCCGACGACCGGGATCTTCATAAGTGCGGTGAGAATGGAGAAAACGAGGCTTGCGCCGACCGAAAAGACAACGTCAGCCCCGAACATCTGTCCCTTCTTGCCGTCCGTCATCTTCATGGACAGACGGAGTGCCTGCGTTGCGCTGACATCCGGGCGCGTCATGAGAATGTACGGGACAAAACGGTAAGAATATGCCTTGACGATGGCGATCACGATGCCGGCAATGGGGATAAGAGCCCAGATCAGGACCCACAGTTCAGCCCATGCCATGCCGCCGAGGACACGCCAGAAATCTTTGAATCCGGCAAACAACTGATCGGAGTTGACCGTCTTGCCGCGTAAACCGTCAAGATAGACTTTCGACATGCCTGCTTCAATGACGTAGCCGAATGCGGCGCCGACAATCAGAAGCGGGAAGGAGAGCAGTACGCCCAAGACCATCATCAAGCCGGAAAGCAGAGACAGTCCCCAAAGGAGAAAGGGTTTCTGTGCGAGTACTTTTGCTGCGCGTTTGTAAGCTTCTAACATAGTGGTTGCCTCCTGTTTTTTTATTGAAATACATGAGCATGCTCATGTGATTTCCCGGTGGAAACGCTTATTTGATCACGCGCACACGGACAATGTTGTCGAGAGCCGTGATCTTTCCGAATACGTCGTCCGGCAGATCGCCGCCCAGCTCGATCAGCGTGTAGGCGTTATCCTTTTTGGAGCAGTTGATCATGTTGGCAATGTTGATCTTGGCATCCGAAAGGATGGTGGAGATCTGCGAGATGATCGCCGGCACGTTCTTGTGGAACACGCACAGACGCATGCAGCCCACCGTGTGCGGAATGAATGCGCTCGGGAAATTGACGCTGTTTTTGATGTTGCCGGTTTCAAGAAAGTCGATGAGCTGTCTTGCCGCCATGACAGCGCAGTTGTCCTCCGACTCCGGCGTCGAAGCGCCGAGGTGCGGGATGGCGACGATGCCCTCCACGCCTACCGTTTCCTCGGTCGGGAAATCGGTCACGTAGCGGGCGACCTTGCCGTCGGCAAGTGCCTTCTTGACGGACGAAGCGTCAACAAGATCGGCTCTCGCGAGGTTAAGGATACGCACACCGTCCTTCATGCAGGAAATGGAGGTGTCGTTGATCATGCCCTTGGTATCCGGCGTCGAGGGAACATGGATGGAGATATAATCGCAGTTTTCGTAGATGGCGGCGAGGGTGTCCGCGTGGATGACCGCCTTGGAGAGCCGCCATGCCGCGTCGACCGTGATATACGGGTCATAGCCGTACACCTTCATGCCGAGATGCGTTGCCACGTTGGCGAGCTGTGCGCCGATGGCGCCGAGCCCGATGATACCGAGCGACTTGCCGGCAAGCTCGGGACCGACGAATTTGCTCTTGCCCTTTTCGACAGCCTTGGCAACGTCTTCGGTTCCGGCAAGCGTGCTTGCCCAATTGACGCCGCCCACGATGTCGCGGGAAGCGAGCAGCAGTGCGCACAGCGCCAGTTCCTTGACGGCGTTGGCGTTGGCACCCGGCGTGTTGAACACGACGATGCCTTCTTCCGAGCATTTGTCGATCGGGATATTGTTGACGCCGGCTCCGGCACGGGCAATGGCAAGCAATTCCTTGCCGAACGTCATGTCGTGCATGACCGCGGAACGTACCATGATGGCATCGGGGTTCTCGACGGTCTCGCCGACGGTGTATTTCTTTTCGTCAAACAGATTCGTGCCGCAAGGCGCGATCTTGTTGAGCAGTTTTACGTTATACATTGATATCTGTCCCTTCCGCGAAAGCCTTTTACAGGTTTTCAGCCTCAAACTTCTTCATGAACGCCACGAGCTTTTCGACGCCCTCATACGGCATCGCGTTATAGATAGAGGCGCGCATACCGCCCACACTGCGATGTCCTTTGAGGTTGACGAGCCCGTTTGCAGCCGCTTCCGCGCAGAACTTCTTGTCGAGGTCTGCGTTGCCGGTCACGAAGCACACGTTCATCATGGAACGGCATTCTTTGTCTGCCGTCGGCTTAAAGAGCTTGGAAGAATCCAGATAATCGTACAGCAGAGCCGCTTTCTTCTGATTGCGCTCCTTCATGGCGGTAAGACCGCCGTTTTTGAGCGCCCACTTGTAGACGAGACCTGCCACGTAGATGGCATAGCAAGGCGGCGTGTTATACATGGAATCGTTTTCCGCCATGGTCTTGTAGTCGAGCATGACCGGCGTTTCCGGACGGGCAAAGCCGAGCAGATCCTCACGGATGATGACGACGGTAAGTCCCGCCGGTGCCATATTCTTCTGTGCTCCGGCATAAATGACGCCGAATTTGGTCACGTCGACCGGCTCACTGGTGATACAGCTCGACATATCGGCGACCAGCACCTTGTCGCCCACGTTCGGGACGGTCGGATAGGTGGTGCCGTAGATGGTGTTGTTGTAGCAGACGTGTACGTAGTCGGCGTCCGGGCGTACCATATCCGGCGTGATGGCCGGGATATAAGCGAACGTGCGGTCTTCCGACGTTGCGATGCACTTGGCGTCGCCGTACTTCTTGGCTTCCTTGAACGCCTTGCCGGAGAACTGTCCGGAAACGACGTAGTCGGCCTTGCCCGTCTTCATCAGATTGAGCGGGACTGCCGCAAACTGCGTCGAAGCGCCGCCCTGTAAGAAGAGCACCTTATAATTGTCCGGGATGTTCATCAGCGTGCGGAAATCAGCCTCCGCCTGCTTGATGATGGCGTCATAAACCGGAGATCGATGGCTCATCTCCATGACGGACATTCCGGATCCCTGATAGTCGACCATCTCGGCTGCTGCCTGTTGGAGCACTTCAAGCGGGAGCATGGACGGGCCAGCGGAAAAATTGAAAATTCTGCTCATTTTCATTACCTCCTGTTTATGTTACAGAATATTCAGATTGTTGCGATTTTATCAAACTGCAACTGCTCTTATTATACAACGCTTATCCCGTCTTGTCAACAAATTATTCGGATTTTTCGCGATTTTTTTACCGCGACTCCATCAATTCTGTATTTTTCTCCGAAAATACCAAAGGAGAACTCTTGCGAGTTCTCCTTTTTGTTTGGTTTTGTAAGATTACGGCTCGAAGTTGACGTAGCTGAGCGAGAATTCTGCGCCGGCCTTGTCATACGGGTCGAAGCGGATCGCGGTGATGGTGGTTGCAAAGGCTTCGTTCGACTTCAAATCGAATATGAACTCACCGATGCCGTTTTCATCGACCGTGCCGTCCCACGTTGCCATGATGCGTCTGTCTTCGGACCACGAACCTTCTGCCGTCGTGAAGAAGATGGAGCATCCCTTGTTGGTCGGGTTAGCGACGGAATCCATATCCCACTTCATACCGACGCGGACGGTCGAGTAGTTAGCGCCGTTGAGGTCCGGAACGAGGTCGGTCAAGTAGACGTTCGGGTCGGAGGTCTTCGGCTTTGCCGTTGCGAGACCGTCGGATACGGTGAACTTGTCGGTCGTGCAGTGATCGAGCTTGGTAGCTGCCGCAAAGTCAACGGCGGTGAAGCACTGGCTGTAATAATCGAACTCTTCCTGCGTCACGATTCTCTTGCGGTTTTCGGGGATCGCGATACGGTTGATGACGGCGGCGATCTCCGCACGGCTGATGTTGGAGTCGGGACGGAAGGTGTAGATCTCGTCGGAACCGACTAAGACACCGGCATTGTACAGCTTGATGATGGTGCTGAATGCGGAATCGGTCTTGTCGATGTCAGGCAAGAACTTGAACATATTGATGGCGGTCATGTACTCGGACGGAACCGACTTGTACATGATCATTGCAATGTCGCGGCGCTTTGCCGGTGCGTTGTAGTTCTCGAACTGACCTTCCTTGATGATGCCTGCGCTGATAGCGGCGTCGACGTAATTCTTGTACCACTCGTCGCCATCGGCGTTTTCGATCTCTTTCTTGATATCGTTGTAACCGTAGTTGAGGCGGACTGCCATGGTGATGGCTTCGGAGATGGTGATCTCGCCGGTAGGATCGTAGAGCGTTTCGGTCATACCCTTGATAAAGCCGAGGCGGTATGCCTGCTCAACGTCCTTGCGGAACCAGTCGGTATCCTTGACGTCGGTGAAGGGGAATTCGCCGGATTCGACGACAGGGAAGCGTTCGGTGTAGCCTTCGATGGCATCCATGGACTCGGGAACGGTGTTGGTGAAGAGGATCCAGTCGATATCGAGCGTACCCTTCATGTCACCGCAGGCGGAGATCATGAGCTGCGTGATGGAGCTTACCCAGCCTTCAACGGCACCCATGTTGTAAACCACCATGGAGTAGTCGCTGCCGACCTTTTCGGTACGGGTATTGGCTTCCGAGAAGTTGAGACCGTCGCGCTTGAAGTAGATCTTGATGTCAGGCGTTGCAAATCCGGTCTGCTTTGCCTTCATAACGATGTACTTGTGCTTGGCAGCGTCCACGTTGAGAGCCGAGGTGATGAGTGCCGGGCTGTCGTTGGAGCCTTCTGCGAAGCCCTTGGCTTCAAGGCTGACGACACTTCTTGCAATGCCGTTGCTTTCGAACTGGCGGAGGTTTGCGAAGAGGTCGATATCGTCTTCGCTGTCAAAGTTGAAGAGGATGTCGCCCGGAACCTTGGAAGCTTCCGCAGGCGATACGTGATCGGCGCTCTTGATGGAAACGGTATCCGGATAGAGCGTGGACGGATCGTATGCGTCGCCGGACGAGACGACCTCGTTGAGCGACATATCATAGTTCTTCGGTACGACCTTGCCGCCGGTGGATTCCTTGTACTCAAAGCCGGAGCCTTCTTCCTTATTGGAAACGCGGGTCTCGGCGATAGCGGACGGCATGAGGTTGACGTTCTTGAAGGAGTACTTGCTTTCGAGATAAAGCTTTGCTTCGGTGATGGGCATATCTTCTTCGGGAATAGTGAAGTAGATAGCGCCGTTCGCATAGATCTTAGCGGAGGTCTGCATGGGCTTGCCGTCGCAATCGATGTAGGAGAAGGTCATGTAGGTGCCCTTCGGTGCATCGGTCATAGCGAAGACGGCGTCGCCGTCAGCGGGATCGACCGCGCCGATGTTGACAACGGTGTATTCGCTTTCCTGTCCGTCGGGTGCAAACGCCTTTGCCCAGATCGCATACAGCGTCAGATCGTCCGTGATGAAGAAGGAATCCTTGACGTCGCTGGAATCGGGTGCCTTTGCCCAGCCGATGAAGTCGTAGCCGTCGCGCACGGGAACTTCCTTGACGGTGAAGGTATCACCCTGGAAGACGTCCTGCGGATCGGGCATGCCGATCACTTCGTCTTCGGTGTTCTTTTCGAAGGTGACGGCTCTGGTGGACTCGAGGATCGCAAAGTAGTCGACATAGGCGTCAATGCCGTAGCCGTCGAAGATATCGATCCAGAAGCGCTGGATGTTGTAGGTGGTCGGATATCCCCAGACACCGGGGGTATTGCTGCCGTTGTAGTTGAAGGCGTCAACAACGTACGTCTCAAAGTTTTCAAGACCTTTGTTCCTGATGGGTGTACGGACAGCGATGGTCTCGGCATAGCGCTGATCGCTTTCGTTGTAACCGATGGAAGCGGACTGACCGTTTTCGTTGATGTAGTCGTTGCGCATGAAGATGACCGCGTTGCCGCCGGCTTCTTCGCTGATCGCCATGCGGAACGCAATGGTGCGGTACTTCTTCGGGTCAAAGTTAAGGGCATTGGTGGTGATACGCAGGTCGTGCGCGTTAGCAGGCGTTGCCACGTGCAGGTAATCGCCTTCCAGCTTCATGGAACCGTTCGTGATACCGCTGAACTGTCCCATATTGCCCGTTGTTTCGTCGAAGTCCCAGATCATGCCCTTGCCCCAGACGGCGTAGACGTCGATATCCTTGGTGACGTTGACGGAAGAAACAACGGAGAGCGTTTCCTCGGAGGTGGCCCAGCCGATGAAGAGGTAGCCGTCACGTACGGGAGGCTCTTCGCAGAGTTTGGTCATGCCGCGTGCCTTCTGCGGATCGGGCAGGCTCATAACGGTATCCGTCGTGCCGGGATGATAGGTGATGGTAGCGAGCTCATCCTGATCCGTGATGGTGACCTTCTTGGAAGCCATGACGGTAGGATTGTAGTTGGAAGAAGCGATGACCGTGACGGTACCGTTCTTGTACGGGATGAGCTTACCGGTGTGCTCGTCGATGACGGCGACCGATTCGTCGTCGACATACCACGAAGCGGAGTTATCGTTGATGGTCTGGTTGGAAAGTGCGAGCTTATACTGCGTGATGCGGTTTGCCTTGGAGATGGTGTCGGGACCGCTGACGGTAGCCGTGAAGGGATAGTACTTGATGGAAACCGCCATGGTCGCCTTGACGGCCGGGTTGTAGGACGAGGTTGCCGTGACGAC
This sequence comes from Eubacteriales bacterium, assembly GCA_045598975.1. GTDB lineage: Bacteria > Bacillota > Clostridia > Oscillospirales > CAG-382 > UMGS882. Next base: position 19,126 of record JAZRVE010000005.1, on the reverse strand, counting down.
GACACTGCCGCCGCGGAACGGAGTCAGAACACCGGTCTTTTCGTTGATGGAAGCGACCGTAGACTTGTTGACCGACCAGACGATGGTCTTGTCGGGGCATTCACCGGTGAAGGAGACCGAGTAGGACTTCTTGACACCGTTGAAATAGAAGGTGCTTTCGCCGTTGATGATCATACCGAACTGCTTGTGCTTGCCGGAGCCCGGAAGCACGAAGGAAGCGGTTGCGAGACCGGTCGAGGTGTTGACGGCAGCGTCCTTGATCTCGTTGCCGTACTGGATTCTGACGGAGCCGGGCGTTTCATCGAAACGGTACCCCGGCTTCGGGCTGAGCGAAACCTTTGCCGTGTAAACGGTGTCGGCGGCAAAACGTCCGTCGTTGAGAGCCGGCTGCCACTCGATGGAGTAGAAGCTGCCGTTTCCGGTCGTTTCAACAGCGGTGTTTTTGGTGGTATCCACAACACCGGCGACCGGCTGCATGATGTCTTCCACACACAACGTAGCGTCGCTCAGAATATCCGCATAGTTGAAGGTGAGAGCCATGATGGGCGCGGTGTAATCTTCTTTATTGAAGATATCGTAACGTATGTAGTTAACGGTGCCCTTCCAGTTGGTGTTTTCCGAAGCATAGTCGACGCGGACGAGTCCGGTATCGGGATCGACAGGCTCGGTGCTCTTGTAACGCAGCTTGTAGTTTTCGTTATCCGATCCGTTATATTCACTGTGGAAGAAGATACCGTCGTTGTTGACCGCCTCGTAGCCCGGAGCAAAGTATGCCGACGCGGACTTGAAGAGGAAGGTCGGGATGGAAACGCTGCGCTTGATGTTCATATCGCGGGCGTCGCTGCGGATATACCAGTACAGCGGATCGTCGCCCTCTTCGGAGTGAGAAGCGGTGTAATCCCATCCGGAACGGTTGGCGGGAACTGCAAAGTTGAAGTCATAGCTGATGACCGGGTAAAGGGTGATATTTTCGTTGACGTCGATGACATACTCGACATCCTTGAACTCAGCGGACTTCTTGGTGGACCAGCCGTTGAAGCGGAGATTTGCTTCGTTGACCGCGATGCCGGTGAAGAAGTCGGTGGTGTAGAAGGGCATGCCTTCGATAGCCGTGGTAGAAGCAGGTGCCAGCTTCAGGCTGCCGAGGAGACCTTCCGACGAGAAGGTGACGGTGAACTTGTTGGCGTCCAGCGTCTGCGGATATGTGTAGGTAAGGGAGATGGTGCCGTCGGCGTTCTGCGTGCTTTCCATGGGCTCGCCGTCAAAGGAAACGGTGGTGCCGTCGGCAAAGCGCTTGCCGGTACCGACTTTCGGGGTGATGGTCATTTCGACCGTGTAAACACGTCCGGTATCGAACTTGGTGCCGTCCAGAAGGTCGGGCGACCAACCGAGGTAGGAGACCTGTCCGAGTCCGTTCATATCGGTGACGGTCTTTGCCGTGGGAGCGCGTGCGCCCGCGACGGGAGCGTCGATGCCGGTAAAGTTGATCTCGGTCTCTTCGGCAACTTCGGATTCGATGAATTCGATCTTGCGGACAGCCCATGCCGGATCGCCGTTATAGGCGTCGAAGCGGATGGCGGTCAGGTTGCCTTCCCAGTACTGATCTTCGTAAGCGTGATAGGTGATGATGAGCTCGTCATCCGTGAACACCTTCTCGACCGTCTGGTGAGACGGGCAGAGATGTCTCTTGCTCGAGAAGTCATCGCCGGCGTTGGCGTCGTAATAAAGGTCGGTGTTGAAGAAGAGACCTTCCACCTCGGTGCTTTGCAGCATGAATGCCGTTTCCGGATCGGTGAGGTCAAGGTGAACACGAACCATGGAGTACAGGTGCGTCGGGATATTGAGGGAAGAAATGGCAAAGCTGGTATCCTTGTTGCCGGCAGGCGTCAGGCGGATACTGTTGCCGTTGTACATTTTTTCCATCGTGGCGTCTTTGAGGGTGATGTTGGTATAAGCGGACTCAAAGGCGAAGTTGAAGTCGTAGTTGACGAGAGCGTAGAAGGTGAGCGGACCGTCCACGAATGCGGATTCGATCACGTCGTCTGCGCTGCCCTCGACCGTCGTCCAGCCGTTGAAGCGGTACTTGCTGTTGGCGGGCTTGACGTTGTAGTACTCCGTCAGATCGATGGTGTCGCCTTCGAACATCTTGACGGATGCCGGCGTGCTTTCAAGACCGGTGCCGACGAAGGTGACTTCGTACACGTTGAGGTTGGTCTTGACGTTCGGGGTAAGCGTTAAGGACTTGGTCATGGTGACGGTATCGCCGATGGCGTACTCGTTGCCGTCCTGGTCGATCCACGGCTTATCCTCGTCGATGAACCATCTGTCGTCGATGACTTCGTACGGCATAGCCGCTTCGCTGATCTTGGCTTTGTCGGACGAAATGCCGTCAAGGAAGACGCCTTCGGTCATACCGATCTCCTGAGCGGACTCCTTGAGCTTTGCATAGTTGCCGGCTTCATAGAAGATATCGCATCTCTTGTAAGCGGCAACGTTGTCGATATAATAGGAAGCCGTGCGGCGTTCTGCGGCAGTCTGCGTGCCGGAGTACGGCGTGTAGTTTGCCTTGAAGTTGAAGTATTCCTGCGTGGAGGCCGTCTTCTTGGAAGTGACGGTGAAGATGCCCTTCTTGTTCAGCCAGCCGCCCGCGGGAGCGAGCTCGTACTGTTCCAACGTGAAGTTGGAGCCGGAAGTCGCGATCTGACCGGTCATGGTACCGTTGCAGTACACGATGGTCTCGGTCTTGACGGATTCTTCCGCCGCCGTCACACCGCCGCGCTTCTTGGACATACCGGCATACTTGATGTCGTAAACGACCTCGTAAGCGGCGTCTGCTTCAAAAGCGGCGTAGGTACGGATGTTGGTGGCAAGACCGCCCTCGTAATCGGAGGCGTTTACGTAGAGCATATGGTTGCCGCCGACGTTCACGACAGACGTCGGAATGTTCGCCTGCGGGTTGAAGGACGGCGCATAGCCATGCTCGAAGTCACCGTACGGGATGAGGTTCTCGCCGGTTTCCGGGAAAGACTTGGCAAGAGTGTAGGACAAAGCCGGGAAGGAGATCTTCTCGCCTCCCACGGTCTCGACTTCCGAGTTCCAGTCACCGAAGGAAAGGGTTGCGCCGAACTTGTTGTCGACGGTGGCACGGAACAGGATCACCGTGTTGGTGTCGCTGTCGTAGTCGAAGAACTTGACGTCCGCGTTCCCGATGTTTTCAAGTGTGAGAGTTTCGGGATCGATGGCGTCTTCAAACGTATAGTAAGCGCCGGGGTAACGGGGATCGACGTCCTCCGTTTTGCCCTCGTAGCCGCTTGCGGACACGGGAAGGACTCCCGTAAGCTCCACCGCTTCCAGTTCGGCGGCGGGTTCGTCCGACGTGGCAAAATCCTCGTACGATTCGACGTCGAAATCGATGTCAAGTGCCATTGCCGGGAAGCAGAAAGACACTGTCGAAACGAGCATCGCAAGGCAGAGGATCATGCTGATGATCTTTTTCATTTGTACTGCACTCCTTTAAATAGAATTGTTCGTTCACGAGAGACACTGTCCCTGTTTTCCGCAAATAAGGACAGATATCCCCATAGAATTACGAAAGTATTATACAACATAAAATTTCTCTTGTCAATAGTCACAAAGAAAAAACCGTCTCCCGTGGGAATTTTTGTGCCTATTGTTTTTGCGGCACTACATATCCGTACCGTGTCGCCGCGCAAACACCACATTTAGTTGCCCTTTTCGTCATTTTGACCATATTCGCTTTTTTATTTACAAAAAGTTCACGGTCAAAGCTGCGCCAGCAGTTCCGTCGTGCCCGCAAGAAGATCGGCGAGTTCCGCCGATTCCAACGGCCGCTGGGCGACGAGGGAAAGCAGGTAGATCTGTTTGATGAGCTTGTCTGTCGTTTCGTCGGTGCTTTCGGCGTTGATCTTCTCGCAGACGCTTGCGGTGAGCGGGTTGCTGACGTTGAGCACCAGCGTCATCTCCTGCGGGAATGAGCCCATCGCCGTCATGCCGCCGTACATCTTCATCATGTCGGCAAAGCGGCGCGATTCCTCCGAAAGATTGAGCACGGCGGGCGTACCGGCGTCTTTGAGGGCTTCCGCCTCGACTTTCAGTTTATCGTCCTTGCCGAGGACGTTCTTAACGTAGTCGGTCAGGCGTCCGTATTTCTCGGTGTCGCTCTCGTTTTTTTCTTCCTTTAATATATCGGACACGCCGCTGTCCACCCGCACGAACTTGATGTCCTTCAAGTCCTCCCCGTTGTCGGCGTTTTCCACGCTCGAAACGTACTGGATGTCCATCAGCTTATCGAGCTCCAACACCGTCACGTTCTGCGACGTGAACATCGACACGTACACCGCCTGCTGTTTCTTGTCGTCGGTGTAGTACAGCTTCTTGTCGAAGTGTTCGCCGGAAGCGTACTCTTTGAGCGTCACGTACTTGCCGTCGGTCGTCTTGTACAGCACCGAATCCCGCACCTTTTCGGCGAATTTGGTATCGCGCACACAGCCGTACTCCACGAACAGCTTGACGTAGTCCCACATTTTCTCATAGCGCTCACGCTCGCCGCCGAACAGGGCGTTGATCTTGTCGCCCACCTTTTTGACGATGTGCGCCGAGATTTTGGAGACGTAGCCGTTGGATTGCAGATAACTGCGCGAGACGTTGAGCGGCAGTTCGGGGCAGTCGATGACGCCTTTGAGTAACAGCAGATATTCCGGGATGACCTCCTTGATGTTGTCCGCCACAAAGACCTGATTGTAGTACAGCTTGACCTGTCCTTCGTAGCTCGCAAATTCGGTCTCCACCTTGGGGAAATACAGGATGCCCTTGAAATTGAGCGGATAGTCGGCGTTGATATGCACCCAGAACAACGGTTCGTTGTAATCCGAAAACACCTTGCGGTAGAACGCCTTGTACTCTTCGTCGGTGCAGTCCTGCGGGCGTTTGAGCCACAGAGGCGTCGTGTCGTTGACGGGCGTCGGTGCCGGCTTTTCTTTCGGTTCCTCGCCGTCCTTCGGCGGCTCTTCCTCTTTTTCGGGAAGCTCGGTGAAATAGATCTCATACGGCATGAACGAGCAGAACTTGTCGAGGATCTCGCGGATCTTGCCCGCCGTGGCGTAGGTCTTTTCGTCCTCGTTGATGTGCAGGACGATCTCGGTGCCGCGCGTTTCGCGGTCGCCCTCGCGCATTTCGTATTCGCCCTCGTCGCTTCCCACCCAGTGGACGCTCGTTTCGTCATGCCACGATCTCGACGAAATTTCCACCTTGTCGGCGATCATGAACGCCGAATAGAAGCCGAGACCGAAATGTCCGATGATGCCGTCGGCGACGCCCTCTTTTTCGTCCTTGCCCTCATACTTGCTGATGAAATCGACGGCGCCGGACAGCGCGATCTGATTGATATACTTGTCCACCTCTTCCGCGTTCATACCGATGCCGTTATCGACGACCGACAGCGTGCCGAGCTCGTTGTCGAGGATGACGTCGATGCGGTACGGCGTGCCGTCTGCCGTCGTTTCGCCGAGCGAAACGAGGCGCTTATGCTTGGTGATGGCGTCGCAGGCGTTGGAAACCAGCTCGCGGATGAAAATATCCTTATCCGAATAGAGCCATTTTTTGATAACGGGAAAAATGTGCTGTGTCTCGACGGAAATACCGCCTTTTTTTACGTTTTCTGCCATAATTTAACTTCCTTTCCGCTGTCGGGCGCGGCAGGAAAGCCGTGTCCGTTACTTTACATAATCTATTGTACCAAACAACATACGGCAGATTTTTAGTAATCTGTTAACAATATTTTACATTTTGCCCTTTCTCCCGTTTTTCGCATAAAACCGTCCGGGACGGTCACACTAAATCACGGAAAGAGCGCCGTCGGCGCATGAAAGGAGCGATCATTCTGGCAAACGTCTGTATCCGCACGGTCATCCTCTATCTTCTCATCGTTTTGCTCATGCGTCTGACCGGCAAGCGGCAGATCGGGCAGTTGGAGCTGACCGAGCTCGTCACCGCCTTCATGATCAGCGAGATCGCCGCCACCCCCATTTCCGACAACGCCATTCCCTTGCTGTACGGCGTCATCCCGGCGGTCTTACTTGTCTGTCTGGAAGTGTTCCTCTCGTATGCTTCCGTCAAATCGTCCCGTTTCCGAAAGCTCGTCGCCGGCACGCCCATCACGCTCATCCGTGAGGGCAAGCCGGATATGGCGCAGATGAATCTCGCCCGCATCACGGTGGAGGAACTGGCGAGCGCCGTCCGGTGCGCCGGCATTTCCCGGCTGTCCGACGTTTCCTACGCCGTGTTGGAGCCGTCCGGCACCGTATCGGTCATTCCCAAAGCCGCCGCCTCGCCGCCGTCCGCCGATTCGCTCGGCGTTTCGGTCGGAGAAAACGGCATGGAGCACGCCATCATCGTGGACGGCAATCTCGACAAGACCGAGCTTTTCAAAGTGGGGCGGAACCAAGCGTGGCTGACAGATCAACTGGAAAAAGCGGGCTTTTCCTCACCCGGCGAGGTCTTTTATCTGGGGCTCGACGACAGCGGAGAAGTGTGTGTTTTCGGGAAAGACGGGAAGAACGGAAAGAACGGGAAGAACGAAAAGAAAGGAAAGGACGGGAAAGGATCATGAAGCCGTTTTTATGCGGTGTGGCGCTGTTTGCCGCGGTCATCGCCTTCGTGGTGTTCAACACCCTCTACCTCGACACCTTTTTAGACAGGACGGAGGCGCGTTTCGCACGCTTTCCCTCGTCCCGGGACGCCTATCTTTCGGCGGACGACGAAAAAATAAAAGCCTACGCCGCCCTGCTTGACGGGATCGGGGAGGACTGGGAGGCGCACGATACCTATCTGCACATGAGTATGCACCATGCCAACGACCGTGCCTTTCACGACGCTTTCCTGCCCGCCGTCGCCTACTTTGGGAGCGGCTCCTACGACGATTTTCTGGCGTCTCTCGCAACGGCGCGGGACGTTTTGAAGCACATCCGCTACAACGAGAGCCTCTGTCTCGGCAATCTTTTATAAACAATGAAAAAGGGAGCGCGTCACATGAACGGATTTTCCGGATTCTCCGGTCTTTTCCGCACCGATCTCGTGGATGAGAAAGCGGAGCGCGGGGCGCTCGGGCTCTCCGCCGACCTGCCCGGCTGTAAGACCGAAAACCGCACGGTATCCGGCATTCCCGTCACCGACATGACGGTGCTTACGGCGGAGGGCGAGCGCGCGTCGGGCAAAAGCGCCGGACACTACGCGACCGTCACCGTCGGCAAGATATGGTTATCCTCGAAAGAAGAGTTTCAGAACACCTGCACGGCGCTTGCCGACGTCATCGGCGGCTTTCTGCCGCCCGATGCCCGCCCCCCCTGCTTACTCGCCTCTCTCGGGAACAAGGACGTGACCGCGGACGCCGTCGGGCCCTTCACGGCGGACCACTTTATCGTGACGGGGCACTTGAAAACCGGGGAGCCCGCTCTCTTTGACAGTCTCGGCATGCGTGAGACCTACTGCGTCTGCCCCGACGTTTCGGGCAACACCGGCATGGAGGCGGCGCAGATCATCCGCGGCGCCGTAAAGGAGATCCACCCCGGCTTTGTCATCGCCGTCGACGCACTTGCCTGCCGCAGACTCGAACGCCTCGCGACCACCGTGCAGATCTGCGACACCGGCATTTCTCCCGGCTCCGGCATCCACAATGCCCGCCGCAAGCTTGACCGCGAAACGCTCGGCGTGCCGGTCATCGCCATCGGCGTCCCGACCGTCGTGGAGGCGGCGACGCTTGCCTGCGACGTACTGCGCGACGCCTTCCGCCGCAAGGGCATCAAAGAGGACGATTCCGAGATCGTCCGTTCTCTGACCGAGCTTATCCGGCCGGAAAGCACCGGCTTTTTCGTCACCCCCAAGGAAACCGATCACATCATCCGCGACACGTCGAAGCTCATCGGCTACGCCGTCAATCTCGCCCTGCATCCGGGCATGACCTTCGACGAAATGGATGAAATGCTCTCATAACACGCCCGCAAAAAGGCACAAGCGAAAGGAGAAACCTATGACAAACACCGTAAAAACCAATCCCGACACCGTTGAACTGCTCAAAGAGTGCAACGCCGGCATCAAAATGGGTGTCGATTCCATCGAGGACGTTCTCGACAAGGTCAAAAGCCCCCGTCTTGCCACACTGCTTAACGATTACAAGGAAAAGCACCAGTCGCTCGGCAGTGAAGCGCACGCACTGCTCAACGAGCAGGACGAAAGCGGAAAAAGCCCCAACGCCATGGCGCGCAGTATGTCCTTCATCAAGACCGAAGTCATGCTCGCCGTTAATGAAAGCGATGCCACCATCGCCGACCTCATGACCGACGGCTGCAACATGGGCGTCAAGTCCTTACGCCGTTACCTCAACAAGTACAAAAACGCCGACGAGCGCGTAAAGGAGCTCACCGAAAAGCTCATCGACATCGAGGAAGACCTTGCCTACGAAATGAAGGACTACCTCTGAATCCTGCCGGCAAAGAGCGGAAAACTATTTGTTTTTCCGCTCTTTGATCTCTTTGAGCGCTTTATCGAACACAAAGCCGAACGCGAGGATCAGAAGGAGCGACACCGCAAAGTTGGGAAGCGCCTCCATGAGCGCTCTGCGGGCAAGGTATCCCCTTACGGTATGTATTTCGCCCGCAAACAGCCCTTCGCAGGCAAGCAAGAACACAAGCCCGCCCCGGATCATATAATACGCCGGCGCTTCCAGCTCGGCAAAATAGGTCCCAAATCGGCAGATACGTTTCATAAAAAGGACTCCTTCCGTATATTTTTCGTATATTTTCCGTATTTTTGCGTATCCCGTGAAATTTATCCTTGCAAAATCCGCATCGGTGTGTTATACTGAATGCGAAAAGAAGAAAAACACGGAAAAACCACATAGCAAGGAGCGATTTACATGAAATGCCCCTCCTGCGGCAATCCGGAAAGCAAGGTGCTTGATTCCCGTCCGGTCGGTGACGGTGCCAGCATCCGCCGCCGCCGCGAATGCCTTGCCTGCCAGAAACGCTTTACCACCTTCGAGACCATCGAGAGCGTCACGCTCGTCGTCGTCAAGAAGGACAAGACGCTCCAGACCTTCGACCGCAGCAAACTGCTCAACGGTCTCGTCAAGGCGTGCGAAAAGCGTCCCGTCACCATGAAACAGCTTGAAACAGCCGTGTCCGACATCGAGCAGACCTTGCAGGCGACCATGAAAACGGAGGTCACCTCCACCGAGATCGGCGAGCTCGTCATGGAAAAGCTCAAAAGTCTCGACGAAGTCGCCTTCGTGCGCTTTGCCTCGGTCTACCGGCAGTTCAAGGACGTCACGACCTTCCGTGACGAGCTCAACAAGCTGCTCGACGCCACAAAATAAGTACACTCAAACAAAAACAGCGGTATGCTTATGTCATACCGCTGTTGTCTTTTTATATTCTTTTGTTTTTTCCGAAAAATCAGTCGAAGCAGATATCCTCGTCCGCCACGTACGTCGGGTTGACCGCCGCACCGCCCATGTAGACGGCAAAGTGGATCTGCGCCTTCTTGCGTCCCGCCGCACCGTCAAGGGCTGCCGCAAAACCGGTCGTTCCGGCACTGCCGATGACCGTTCCGCCCGCAACGAGGTCGCCCTCGTTCACCGCGCTGTCGGCAAGGTTTCCGTAGACCGTCAGCACCGAGCAGCCGTGGTCGATCACAACGGTGTGCCCGGTCAGCGCAAGGTCTCCGACAAAGACCACCTTGCCCTGATTGGAGGCGTACACCGCATCGCCCTGCGATGCCGTCATATCCAATCCCGGATGGTAGTAGGAAGCGGTATGCAGTCCGCGCACGGTGCGGTAGGTGCCGTAACCGGCGAGAGAAGAATCGGTGGAGGCTTTTCCGGCGGCGTTGGGGTAAGCGAAACGTCCCGTCCAGTAGACGGCGTTATCGGACTGCGCCGTCTTTTCGGCGATGAGCGTGTTGAATTCGGCAAACGCCTCCTCGGTGAACGCGCCCTGCAAATCGATGTCGTCTATCAGCATCTGCTGTGTCGCGACGGCGGGCGTCTTGCCCTGCCGCACGTTGACGGTCATGGTCTGCGTTCTGCCGTCGCCCGTGATGGCTTTGAGGGAATATGTGCCGGTGGTGCCGACGCTGTACGCGGCGGTAACGAACGCCATTTTGCTCTTGCCGTCCGGATGGTCGAACAGATACAGCTCCGGCTGAACGGGGTAGCCGCACTCGGCGTAGAGATGGTCGCCGTCGTTGAAGTTATAGGCTTTGAGGACCGTGAAGTCGCCGATGCGCAGAACGCCGTTGCGGATGAGCTCGAAGGTCGGCGCGACGTCGTAGAGAAGCTTGGCGTGATAGACGACGCTTCCGTAGCTTGCGGCGTCATCGGTCTGCGCCCATTCGGCAAAGACCGAAAGATCGTAATAGGTATCGTTCGCCGACATGATGACGGGCGTCAGCATGGTCTCGTAGGCACCTTCGTAGACGGTGACGCCGTCCTTCTGCAAACGGACGGAAACGTTCTCGGGCGGGAGAGCGCTGTCAAAGGAAAGGTTGCCCGCCGAAGAGATATTGATGCGGACGGTGGGATTGTCCGCCGTCGTCAGCGTCTTCTGCTCAAAACCGTCGTTTGCCTGATAGTGCCACTCGCCCTCTCCCGCGACAAGCAGTGTCTCGGTGCCGTCATCAAAGGAAACGACGGCGCGCGGCACGATGGCGTAGGCGTTGGCGGAGGTGAATTCCGGACGGGCGAAAAGCTTTTCCGACGCCTGTCCGTCGATCATGTAATAAGCGCCGGCGGCATCGACGACGATGCAGTCGGAGGTCTTGACGGAGGGGTAGAAGCGGTAGGTGTCCGACGTGGTGTCGGTGTTGGAAAAGGTGACGGTGAAGGGCGTTTCGGCGGAAACGTCACGGAAATTTTCGTCGATGAGGGAAAGACCGGCAAGAAGCTCGGTGTAGAAGCGGAAATCGTCCTGCTCCTCAAAGACGGCGGAGGTGCCGTCGGGTGCGTCCACCCGCACGCTTGAAACGCGGGAGGCGGCAAAGGCGCCGGTGTCGGCGCGCCTGAACGCGGAGAAAATAAGGATGGCGGGGATCAGGATCAGAAGCGCCGCCAGAATGATCCGTATTTTTTTATTGTTTTGCGAAACCGGGCTGTTCATGTGCAATTCCTCGTCTTTCCGTGTCGTCTGCGATATTCTGCTCCTATTATACCGTGATTTATCGCTTTCGTCAATCCCTTTTTTTGTTTTTCCGGGGTGGAAAAATCCGGAAAACCGTCGGATTTCGGGGAAATTTCGCCGTTTTTCGCGTCATGAAAAAATTTTCTTGCTATTTGCGGAAATAAGTTGTATAATAGTGTAATAATGGTATCGGATCTTCGGTTGTGATCCGCTTCGGAGGTGTTTTTTATGCTGTATAAGGAATTCAAAGGGCTCCGCCTTTCGGCGCTCGGGCTCGGCACCATGCGTCTGCCGGTAACAGACGGCGATCCGTCGCACATCGACGAGGACAAAACGGCGGACATGATAGCATATGCCCTGCAAAACGGCATCAATTATTTCGATACCGCCTACGGCTACCACGGCGGCAATTCCGAACGTGTGGTGGGCAAACTGCTCGAAAAATATCCCCGCGGCTCGTTTTATCTCGCCTCCAAGTTCCCGGGATATGATTTGAGCGTCATTTCGCGCGTCGAAGAGATCTTTGAGGAACAGCTCGCCAAATGCCGCGTCGATCATTTTGATTTTTATATGTTTCACAACGTCTGCGAGCTCAACGTCGAGTCCTATCTCGATCCGCAGTACGGTGTGCTTCCGTATCTGCTCGAACAGAAGAAAAACGGCCGCATCCGCCATCTCGGCTTTTCGGCGCACGGCGGGATGCCCGTGTTACAGCGCTTCCTCGACGCCTGCGGCGAACATATGGAGTTCTGCCAGTTACAGATCAATTACGTGGACTGGACCTTCCAGGGCGCAAAGGAAAAAGTGGCGCTCATGGAGAAAAACGGCATTCCGGTGTGGGTGATGGAGCCGCTGCGCGGCGGCAAGCTCGCCTCCCTCGCGCCGTCCTACGAGGATGCGCTCAAAGCCCTGCGCCCGAACGAAACGGTGCCTGCGTGGGCGTTCCGCTTTATCCAGTCACTCCCGCAGGTGGGCGTGACACTGTCGGGCATGTCGGATTTCGAGCAGCTTCGCGACAACATTAAGACCTTCTCGGAGGACAGACCGCTCTCTCCCGCCGAATTCGACCGTCTCACCGGCATCGCCGCCGATATGCTGAAACATACCGTGCCCTGCACCGCCTGCCGGTACTGCGTCGATCACTGCCCGGCGGGGCTCGACATCCCGCATCTGCTTTCGCTGTACAACGAGCACGCCTTTACCGGCGGCGGCTTCCTCGCTCCCATGGCGCTGCGTGCTCTGCCGCGCGACAAATGGCCGGACGCCTGCGTCGCCTGCCGTGCCTGCGAAAGCGTCTGTCCGCAGAACATCCCCGTTCCCGATCTCTTCAAGGACTTTTCGGGACGGCTCCGCTGATCTTTTTCGTGTTCTTCCGTATCCTTCCGTATCCCAAGAAAGGACTCTGCCATGCTCTCTGATATAACGCTCGGACAGTTTTTCCCCGGACATTCTCTGATCCATAAGCTCGATCCGCGGGTCAAGCTTCTTTCGGTCGTTCTCGTCATCACGCTGATCTTTTCGGCAAAAACGTACGCCGGCTTCGCCCTGTCGGTGCTTGTGTCACTGACGCTCATCCTGCTTTCGCACATCCACCCCGCCACCATCTTAAAAAGCCTCAAACCCGTCGTCGTCATCTTATTGTTCACCGTCGTCGCCAACATCCTCTGGACGACCGGCGACACCCTGCTCGTCAGCTTCTGGGTGGTGCGCATCTATAAAGAAGGGCTCATCTACGCCTTTCTCATGGCGCTCCGCATCGTCTGCCTCATACTCTGCACCTTTGTTCTGCTCACCTACACCACCTCTCCCGTGGCGCTGACGGACGGGCTGGAACGTCTGCTTGCCCCTCTTGCCAAGCTTCACCTTCCGGTGCATGAGTTTTCCATGATGATGTCCATCGCCCTGCGTTTTATCCCCACCCTGCTCGAAGAGACCGACAAGATCATGTCGGCGCAGAAGGCGCGCGGCGCCGGTTTTGAGTCCGGCCCTCTCACCAAGCGCGTCAAGGCGCTCATCCCCATCCTCGTGCCGCTGTTCGTGTCGGCGTTCCGCCGGGCAGACGAGCTGGCGGGCGCCATGGAGTGCCGCTTATATACCGGCGGCAAGGGACGCACCCGTATGAAGGTGCTGACGCTGCGTCCGGCGGATTTCGCGTTTATCGCCGCGTTTGTCGCGCTGCTCGCCGTAACGCTCTGCTTCAACGCCGTTTTTGCGGCGGTCGTCTGACACGCCGCCATGAGAGAGAGAAAGGATGCCGCCGTGATGCCAACGCCGGACAGGGAGCCGTCAGCGGGGAAGATCGCACTCGAACTGTGCTACGACGGCACGCGCTACTGCGGCTGGCAGGTACAGCCCAACGCCGTCAGCGTGCAGAAGACGGTGCAGGACGCGCTGGAAAAGGTGCTGTCCTTCCGTCCCGACGTGTCGGGCTGTTCCCGCACCGACGCCGGCGTGCACGCCAACAGTTATATCTGCCATATCGACAGTACCGGCGTCACCGTCCCCGTCGAAAGACTGCCGAACGCGCTCAATTCGCTCCTGCACGGCACCGACGTCGCCGTCAAAGCGGCGTCTCTTCGCGACGCTGATTTTCACGCACGCTACTCCTGCCGCGAAAAGGAATATCTGTATAAAATCTGGAACGCGCCCTACGAAAACCCCTTTCTCAAAGGCAGAGCGTGGCACGTTCCCTTTACCGTCGAGGAAACGAAGCTTACTTTCGTCGGACGGGAATTTGAGGGCACACACGATTTTTCCGCCTTCATGTCCAAGGGCTCCAAGATAAAGGAGGACACCGTCCGCACGGTGAAGTATTTCCGCGTCGTGCGCGAGGACGCCCTTCTCACCTTCTCCGTCTGCGCCGACGGCTTTCTGTACAACATGGTGCGCATCATGATCGGCACCTATATCGCCGCCGCTCTCGGGCATCTGCACCAAGGCGACGTGCGCGATATCCTGCTTTCCCGCGACCGCTCGCGTGCCGGCGACACGGCGCCCGCCTGCGGGCTGTATCTCAACAAAATCGTGTACTGACTTGTTCCGGAGGTTTTGCCATGTCTTCGTCTTCCTCTTCATCCTATCTGGCGCTCTACCGCAAGTGGCGTCCGCGCACCTTTGCCGACGTCATCGGGCAGGAGCATATCACAAAGGTACTGTGCAGTGAAGTGGAGCACGGCTCGGTCTCTCACGCCTATCTGTTCTGCGGCTCCCGCGGCACCGGCAAGACCACCTGTGCGCGTATCCTCGCCAAGGCCGTCAACTGCCTGTCTCCCGTAGGCGGCGATCCCTGCGGCAAGTGCGAAAAGTGCCTTGCCTTCGACAACACCTACGACGTGCTGGAACTGGACGCCGCCTCCAACAACGGCGTCGGCGACATCCGCGACCTCTGCGAAAAGGTGAATTTCCTGCCTATCGAGATGAAAAAGCGCGTGTATATCATCGACGAGGTGCACGTGCTGTCGGGCACCGCCTTCAACGCACTGTTAAAGACGCTCGAAGAGCCGCCGGAGCACGTGCTGTTCATTCTGGCGACCACCGAGCTCGGCAAGATCCCCGCCACCATCCTGTCCCGCTGCAAGCGTTTCGATTTCCACCGCATCGCGGCGGAGGCCATGCTCCCGCGCTTAAAGACCATCGCCGCCGAGGAACACATCGGCATCACCGACGACGCGCTGCGGCTCATCGCCTATCTGTCCGCCGGCGCCATGCGCGACGCGCTCTCCATGCTGGAACTGTTCGTCGGCAAACAGGACATCACCCGTGACGCGGCGGCGAACGCCCTCGGCGTCGTCGGCAACGCGCCGGTGCTCTCTTTACTGCGCGCCGTAGCGGCGGGCGACAGTGCCGCCGCTCTCATGCAGATCGCCGACGTGTACCGCGCCAGCAAGGACATGAGCGTGCTGTGCTCGGAGCTCGGCGAAATGTTCCGCGATCTGCTCATCGTCAAATACGCAAGCTCCTCCGTCAGCCAGCTCATCGACGCCGAAGAAGCCGTCATCAACACCTTACGCGAGGTGGAGACCGCCTTTTCGCGGGAGCGGCTGTTCGACGCGCTCGATGTGCTGGAAGACGCTCAACGAAAATTCACGCACACCGGGCTTTCCGCCCGCACCGTCATGGAAATGGCGGTATTAAAGCTGACGGAGCCGGTAAAAAGCACTTCCGCCGCAACGGTGACGCAAAGCGCACCCGCGGTCGTACAAAGCGCACCTGCGGACGAGGTGCCGCCGATCGGCGACGCCGTGCCTCCACCCGAGGAAGCGCCCGCCATAACGGAGCCTCCGGCGAAAAAGCGGGAAAAAGCGAAACCCGCCCGTACAGCGCCGTCCGACGCGGCAAGTCCCGCCGCGGCAGGTAAGGTCGATGCGGGTGACGCCGTGGAGATGATGGCGTTCGGGGAACTGCTCGACGCCCTCAAAGAGAAGGACGCGGCACTGTATTCGCTGTTCGTGGACGGTCACGCTCTCGTACACCCGGACGACACGGTGGAGTTTTTCGTCAATCCCATCGGGTACTTCATGTTATCGGGCGACGAGCCCAAAAAACAGCTCATCACGTCGCTCACGTCCCGGCTTCTCGGGATGCCGGTCACGGTAACGTTTTCACGCACGGAAACGCGGCAGAAAGAAGACCGCCCCGACTTATCCGAATTCTAAAAAATCGCCCCCGTCCTTGAAGGACGGGGGCAACGTTTTTTTAGTTTATATCAGTCAAACAGCGGACCGAACGCCTCGCAGGCACGGTAGTCCGTCGAAGTGGAATCGGTGCCTCTGCCGAAGCCCGCCCATGCGTGCGGACGGTAGATCTTGTCTTCCGGCACGTTGTGCATCGCCACCGGAATGCGGAGCATGGACGCCAGCGTGATGATGTCCGCGCCGACGTGTCCGTGTACCGTGACACCGTGGTTGGCACCCCAGTTCGCCATGACCGAATACACGTCGGTGAACGCACCGCTTCCCGTAAGAGTCGGAGCAAACCACGTCGTCGGCCACGTCGGGTCGGTACGCTTGTCGAGCTTGTCGTGCATATCGTCCGGCAGCGTCACCGTGTAGCCCTCGGCGATCTGGATGGTCGGACCGACGCCGTCGATGAGGTTGACGCGCAGCATGGTCACCGGCATCTCGGCGAGCGTCTTGAAGTGGCTGGAAAATCCGCCGCCGCGGAAATATTCGTAATCGGCTCTGCACCAGTCGCTGGCATCGAGGCACGCCTTGATGTCGGCGTCGGTCATGTTCCACCATTCCTTGACGGTGCCGTTGCCGTCGGCATCCTTGGCGGCACCCGTGCAGTCAAGCGCCGTGGCGCCCGAATTGATGAGGTGGATGATGCCGTTGACGCCCTTGCCGGTCAGGTACTTGCCGGTAACGCGCTTGACGGCTTCCGGCGACCAATAGGTGCGCACGTCGTGGAAGCAGGGCGCCTTGCCGGTAAGAAGCGTGGCAAACATCATGGCGATACCGTTGAGGGTATCGTTTTCCGTCGCGAACGGGAACGGGGACTTCTTGCCGTTCCAGTCAAAGCTGGAAGCAAGAATGGCTTCGGTGAAGTCGCCGTTGGGAAGCCAGTCCGTCCACATTCTCTGTCCCTGGAAGCCGCCGACGACGGCGTTGCGTCCCAGTGCCTCCTCGTGCCAGCCCATTTCGCCGAGCTTGGGATTGCCGTGCAGGATGTCGTTGATGATGAGCGTGAACTTGGCGATGAATTCCCAGTCCTTGTCCGCCGGAACGTACTTGGACTTGGTGATGATCTCGGGGAAGTTCTTGCCGGCATTCTTGTCAAAGCCCTCTTTGCAGTTGGCCTTGATCCAGGTGAGCGCCTTGTTGTACTCGTCCTTGTCGTAAATTTCCAGAACGATGCGGCGTAAGACCTCCGTCAGGTCTACCCATTCGGCGCGCAGTCCGAGGTATTTCTGCATGAATGCGGCATCGCAGTATGCGCCGCCGATACCCATGGCAACACCGCCGATGTTGACGTATGCCTTGTTCTTCATCTGACCGACGGCAATGGCGCCGCGGGCAAAACGGAGGATCTTTTCGGCAACGTCCTCCGGAATGGAGGTGTCGTCGGCGTCCTGCACGTCCTTGCCGTAGATGGCAAACGCCGGAAGCCCTCTCTGCGCGTGAGCCGCCATAGCCGCCGCCAGATACACGGCGCCGGGGCGCCCGGTACCGTTGAAGCCCCAGACCGCCTTGATGGTCTTGGGATCGAGGTCCATGGTTTCCGTGCCGTAGCACCAGCACGGGGTAACGGAAAGCGTCGCCACGACGTTTTCCGCCGCGAACTGCTCCGCGACTTTCGCGGCTTCCGCACCGCCGCCGATGGTGGTGCAGCCGATGACGCATTCGACAGGCTTGCCGTCCGCGTAGCGGAGCGTAGAGGAAATGAGTTTTGCCGCGGCATTTGCCATGTTCATGGTCTGCTTTTCGAGGCTTTCGCGCACGCCGCCCCATCTGCCGTCGATGACCGGGCGGATACCGATTCTGGGTGTTGCCATAAAAAATCCCTCCTGAAAATTGAAAAAGTGATAGTTTTCCTTTTTTATTATTATAAATCATACCGCGCGGCTTTGCAAGAGTTTTCACTCTTTTTTACAAATTTTCCGTTTTTCGGGAAAATGCGAAATTCGTTCTTTTTCACAAACCGCACTGACCGGCATTGCGCACTTTTCACAAAAAAAGTCCGATCACGGGCGCCGCTCTTGACAAACAGGCAAAATACGGTATAATGAAGGTATAATGGTAGAAGTGTATTTATCATTTTTCGTATCTTTTTCGGAAAAAAGGGGGATATCTTTATGAAATCAAGCAAATTCTTTGCCGCGTTGAGCCGCGTCATGCCCGTCCTGTGCGTTTGCGCCATGGCGTTTTCCGTGCTCACCGTCGGCGCCGCCACGCCCGAATACGTGCTCGCGAGCGACGAAGTCACCGCGTACGTCAACGAGGCGCGCGCCGTTTATCCGAACGACCCGGATTATACCACGTCCGTCGTCGACAAGTACGTCCGCACGTCGGAGTCCTACTCCGACTATGCGAGACCCGTTCCGCTCGCGTGGGACGCGCTCCCGGACGCCTCGACCTACACGCTGACGGTAAAGGATCTCACCGATCCCACCGATCCGGACGTCGTCATTGAAGGCATCACCGGCACTTCCTACAACATTTACAACCTGCGCGTCGGCACCGAGTACGAGTGGTACGTCACGAGCGGCACCTCCCGGTCTCCCTCCGGCTTCTTCCACACCGCCGTCGGTCCGCGTACCATCTACGTGCCCAACGTCCGCAACATGCGTGATATCGGCGGCTGGAACGGCATCCACCAGGGACTCGTTTACCGCAGCGGCCGTCCGTCCACCGTCGGCACGCTGTTCATGCCGGAAGGCAAGTTCGAGGTCGGAAAACTCGGCATCAAGACGCACATCGACTTCCGCGGCGGAGACGAGCTGTACGGTCATACCTACTCCGCCATCGGCAGTAACGTGCGCTGGGTCAACGTCGGCGCCGGCTCCAAGGAATCGCTCCTTATCTGTGCCGAGCGCGCCAACTACCCCATCTTCTACAACTGCGTCGGCGGCGCCGACCGTACCGGCGGTATGTCGCTCTTACTCGAAGGTCTGTGCGGCGTCAACGAGGTCGATCTTGCCATCGACTACGAATTGACCTCCTTCTGCTGCATCTGGGATTTCCGTCACCGCTATGACGATCCCGAATCCGCCTTCAAGACCACCTATGCCACCGGCATCAAGCAGTACAAGGCTTATCCGGGCGACACCTTCGCCGATAAGATCTTCAACTATATGCGCACCCTCGGGCTCACCCGTTCCGCCATCTCCAACATCCGCTCCATCCTTTCCGGCAACGGCGTGACCTTCGCTTCTCTCGACGACATCGCCTTCAACGTCGAAAACCATCATCTGAAACTGCTCGACCTCGGCGACAACA
>JAZRVE010000004.1:0-6773 GCA_045598975.1 Eubacteriales bacterium | reverse complement strand
GCTCAACTTTTTCGTGCGGACGAAAAAGTTGCAAAAAGACCGCTCGGGGCATGCCCCGAGACCCCATCGTCGCAAAGGCGGCATGCGCCGCATCTTTGCGACGGAGGAAGAGATTTGCCGCAGTATCACCGATGGGAGCACTTTCAAAACCCGAGCCGCGGGGGCTCGGGTATGTTTTTTTGTACAAACGGCGGCGTACTTCCGGAAATTCATGATTTGCAGAAAAGGAGGATATGGTAAAATACGTCCCTATCCAACTCTGTACCTCTATCCAACGCGGGCGGCTTTTCAAAAAGTTTTATCGTATTCGGCTCGCGGATTGGGTGAAGCGTCACGCTTCCGGATAGAACCACATCTCACCGAGCCCATCCTTTTGTACATTTCAGCAATTTCCGGAAGTACGCCGCCGTTTGTGTTATGTAATGCATCCGTGCCGCACGGTTTGGAGTTTGTGCGTGCCCTCTACCGATGCCGCCGTGATAACGCCCCGGCAATCTTTGACCTCCTTTTTTCTCTTGCGAGAAAAAAGGAGGTTTCTTTCTCCCAAATCTGCCAAAAACCCTTGATTTGCCGAAAACATTGTGATAAAATAAATAAAATACCGTACAGACAGTGCGGGAAAGGACGAATCATATGATCACATTACACGATAAGGGAGTTTTCCTTGTGGACGGCGTTCCCACGGAAGCGTGCGCCGAGCCGAAGGAGATCGCCCGTAAAGGAACGATTGCTTATTCTGTTCTGTCACAGCATGACCGCGCGGGCGGAAAAGAAGAGGCTCTTCATATCACGTTCGACGCGCTGGTCTCGCACGACATCACCTACGTCGGCATCATCCAGACGGCACGTGCCAGCGGTCTTACCGAGTTTCCCGTTCCCTACGCGCTCACCAACTGCCACAACAGCCTGTGCGCCGTCGGCGGCACCATCAACGAGGACGACCACGTCTTCGGACTTTCCGCCGCGAAAAAATACGGCGGTATCTATGTGCCCGCCAACATGAGCGTCATCCACTCATATGCCCGTGAGGAACTTGCCGGGTGCGGCAGGATGATCCTCGGCTCGGACAGCCATACCCGCTACGGCGCGCTCGGTACCATGGGCGTCGGCGAGGGCGGTCCGGAGCTTGTCAAACAACTGCTCCGCAATACATACGATATCCGTATGCCGGAGGTGGTGCTCGTGTACCTCACCGGCAAACCGAAGCACGGCATCGGCCCGCACGACGTGGCGATCGCCCTCACGAAAGCCGTTTTCGCGGGCGGTTTCGTCAAAAACCGCGTGCTGGAATTTGTCGGTCCCGGCGTGGCGTCGCTGTCTGCCGACTTCCGCAACGGTATCGACGTCATGACCACCGAGACCACCTGCCTTTCCTCCATCTGGGAGACCGACGACGTCATCCGCGACTACTACCGCGTCCACGGCAGAGAGGCGGATTACCGCAAGCTTGCTCCGGCACCGGTCGCTTACTATGACAAATACATCACGGTGGAGCTCGATAAGATCGAATCCATGATCGCGCTGCCGTTCCACCCGTCCAACGCGTATACCATCCACGAATTCTGCGAAAACGCACGTGACATTCTTGCGTCCGTCGAAAAGGAAGCAAAGGAAAAATTCGGTAAAATTTCGCTCGACCTCGTCTCCAAGGTGCGTCCCGACGGCGTGTACGCCGACCAGGGCGTCATCGCCGGATGCAGCGGCGGTCTTTTCGACAACATCGTGCAGGCATCCGCCATTCTGGACGGCAAGTCCACCGGAAACGGCTTCTTCAATCTGTCGGTCTACCCGACGAGCGTGCCGGTCAGCCTCGCTCTTACGAAAAACGGCGCGACGGAAGCTCTTCTCAAAGCGGGCGCCGTCATCAAGCCCTCGTTCTGCGGTCCCTGCTTCGGCGCCGGCGACGTGCCCGCCAACAACGGACTTTCGCTTCGCCACACGACGCGCAACTTCCCCAACAGAGAGGGCTCCAAGCCGGGCGAAGGACAGCTCGCGGGTGTTGCGCTGATGGATGCGCGCAGTATTGCCGCCACGGCATCCTTCGGCGGCCGTGTCACGGCGGCGACCGACGTTGCCTACGACGATGCGCCGAAAGCGTATGCGTTTGACGCCTCGGCATACAGAAGCCGTGTCTATTACGGCTTCGGCAAGGCGGTCCCCGATGAAAAACTCGTGCTCGGTCCCAACATCACCGACTGGCCGACCATGTACCCGCTCGCCGAGAACCTGCTCGTAAAGTTTGCGGCGGTCATCCACGATCCCGTCACCACGACCGACGAGCTCATCCCCTCCGGCGAGACCTCGTCGTACCGGAGCAATCCCCTGCGGCTTGCGGAATTTGCGCTGTCGCGCCGTGTGCCGACCTATGTCGGTGCCAGCAAAGCCATCCGCGATACGGAGGCAAAGCGCATCGTCGGAGAAGAAGTGCCGGAGCTGATGAAGGTGCTCGAAAAAGTCGGAAACGCCGGAGAGCTTATCGGAAAAACGCAGTTCGGCTCGGCGGTCTTTGCCGACAAGCCGGGCGACGGCAGTGCACGCGAGCAGGCGGCGTCCTGCCAAAAGGTGCTCGGCGGCTTTGCCAACGTCTGCTACGAATTTGCCACCAAGCGCTACCGTTCCAACTGCATCAACTGGGGCATCCTGCCCTTCACGCTTGACAGAAGCACGCCGTTCGTATATGAAGAGGGCGATTTCCTCTTCGTGCCGGACGTGCGCAAAAAGATCGAATGCGGCGACGAGACCTTCCCCGCCACCGTTATCCGTGCGGACGGCTCTGCCTCGCCCATCACCCTTACCGTCGCGGGATTAACGGCGGACGAACGGCAGATATTGCTCGACGGCTGTCTCATCAACTATTATAAGCACGAAAGGAAATGACGTACATGAGCAAGATACAAATGAAAACGCCGCTCGTCGAGATGGACGGCGACGAAATGACGCGCATCCTGTGGAAATGGATCAAAGAGGAACTGATCGAGCCGTTCGTCGATCTCAAAACGGAGTACTACGATCTGGGGCTTCCCGAGCGTGACCGCACGGACGACAAGGTGACGTATGACGCCGCCTATGCGACGCAGAAATACGGCGTCGCCGTCAAGTGCGCGACCATCACGCCCAACGCCCAGCGCGTCGAGGAATATCATCTCAAAGAAATGTGGAAGAGCCCCAACGGCACGGTGCGCGCCATTCTCGACGGCACCTGTTTCCGTGCGCCCATCCTGCTCGACAGCATCCATCCCGCCGTCCGTTCGTGGGAAAAGCCCATCACCATCGCCCGTCACGCTTACGGCGACGTCTACAAGGGAACGGAATTCCGCATCCCGGGCAAGGGTAAGGCGGAGCTGCTCTTTACGGGCGAGGACGGCACCGAAATGCGTCAGACCGTCTACGATTTCGAGTGCGGCGGCGTCGTGCAGGGACTGTATAACAAGGACAATTCCATCCGTTCGTTCGCGCATTCCTGCTTCCGCTATGCGCTCGACACCAAGCAGGATCTTTGGTTTTCCACCAAGGACACCATCAGCAAAAAATAAGACCACACCTTCAAGGACATTTTTGCCGAGCTGTACGAGAGCGAGTACAAGGAAGCCTTCGAAAAGGCGGGCATCACCTATTTCTACACGCTGATCGACGATGCCGTGGCGCGTGTCATCCGCAGTAAGGGCGGCTTTATCTGGGCGCTCAAAAATTACGACGGCGACGTCATGAGCGACATGGTCTCGACGGCGTTCGGCTCGCTCGCCATGATGACGTCGGTGCTCATCAGCCCGGACGGCAAATATGAGTACGAAGCGGCGCACGGCACCGTTACGCGCCACTACTACCGGTACCTGAACGGCGAGGAGACCTCCACCAACCCCATGGCGACCATCTTTGCCTGGACGGGCGCTCTGCGCAAACGCGGCGAGCTTGACGGACTGTCCGACCTTTCCGCCTTTGCGGACAAACTGGAAAAGGCTTGTCTCGACACCCTTGGGAGCGGCGTCATGACCAAGGACCTCGTGGGACTTGCCGATCCCGGCGTCAAGACGACGGCGGTCAACACCAAAGAATTTTTGCAGGCGATCCGAGCGCAGATGCAGTAATTGAATGATATTTGTCGCGCCCGCCGGTGTTTGGTGGGCGCCACTCCGCTTCTGCCCGCTTGCGGCGCGGTTCGAGAACAGCGCACAAATTAAATATTTGCATTTCCCGGTATTCATTTTTCGATAGTTTTTTCCCATAAACCCGCCTCCGCAAAAAAAACCCTTGACTTTTTTGCATAATATGATATAATAAGAATGCAGATTTCCTCGGCGGTATGCCCGCTTTGACGGAGATCACTCATAAATATCAGGAGGAATTCATCATGAAAAAGATTCTCGCTTGTGTTCTCGCAGCTCTCATGGCAACGGTCTGCCTCGTTTCCTGCGGCAAGGGCAAGACCAACATCAAGTTCGCCACCGGCGGCACCACCGGTACCTACTATGCGTACGGCGGCGTCCTCGCTACGGAAATCAACGACAAGGCATCTGACCTCAACGTCATCGTTCAGTCCACCGGCGCTTCCAAAGCCAACATTCAGCTCGTCGCTGACGGCAAGGCTGACGTCGCCGTTGTCCAGAACGACGTTATGTACTACGCTTATACCGGAACCGACCTCTTTGCCGACGAAGGCAAGATCGAAGGCTTCTCGGCAGTCGGCGCTCTGTACGCCGAGGTCTGCCAGATCATCGCTACCGACGATATCGAAACGGTCGCCGACCTTGCCGGCAAGAACGTTTCCGTCGGCGACGTGGGAAGCGGCGTGGAATTCAACGCTAAACAGATCCTCGCGGCATACGGTCTCACCTTTGACGACATCAACGTCCAGAACCTCTCGTTCGGCGATTCCGCCGACGCCTTCAAGGACGGCAAGATCGACGCCTTCTTCTGTGTAGCCGGTGCGCCCACGACGGCTGTTACCGATCTCGCTACCACCAAGGCGATCAAACTGCTCGAGATCGACGACGAACACGCCGAAAAGCTCGCGGCAGACTATCCGTTCTACACCACCTACACCATTCCCGCCGACACCTACACCGGTGTTGACGCCGCACAGACCGTCGCCGTCAAGGCAACCCTCATCGCATCGGATAAGCTGCCCGAAGAAACGGTCTACTCCTTCATCAAGACCATCTTCGACAACAAGGACACCATCGCACACGATAAGGCGAAAGAGCTCGACCTTTCGTATGCCGTAGACGGCATTTCCATTCCGTTCCATGCAGGCGCCGCCAAGTTCTTCTCCGAAAACGGCATCAACGTTGGCTGATCGATACCCGGTCGTGCTGACCGATAACCCATGAAAAAAAGTTTGTTCGGAGCAGCCGCAGTAGCAGCCGGATCGGTTGTCCTTATTGCGGCTCTCCTTTTCTGTTTTTTTGACGTGCGCGTCGGCACCTTTCTCGTGCTTCGCGACGAGGACGACGGGCGCGTTTACGCACGGTATCCGGTAAAAGAGGGCGACGAGTTTTCCGTCGAGTTCGTCCATTCGGTCAATAAGAGCCCGGTGCGGGACGTCTATCAGGTCCGTGAGGACGCGATTTACGTCGTGCGTACGACGTACTACGCTTTCGGCGCCGGTGTGCAGACGCTGTTGGAGGACGGGCAGACGCTGACCTACGAAGAGGACGGCGCCATGACGGTGTCGGGCTTCGATAAGGAGATCCCGTACCTCGTCTATTTCGTCGGAACGGTGAGCGAGCATACCTTGCGCGTCGGTGATGAGACCGTGGCGCTCGGTGTCCTATGCGGCAGAAACAGCAACGTGCGGTTTCTGATAAAAAAACAGCTTGTTGTGAACGGGCGGAACGCCTGAACACCTGCGCCCTTTAAGCTCCATATGAAAGGAAGGGATTTTTCCATGTCGGAAGAGAAGAACGTACCGTCGGCCGATGTCGGCACGGCGGCGGACGTCGAAGCGATCATGAAAAAATATGACCGCGATTCCAATGTCCGGTATTACGAAGGCATCCCCAAAAAGCTCGTCCGGTATTTCATGATCGCGTTCTCCGCGTTCGTCATTTACCTCAATCTGTTCTCCACCATGAACGAACGTCTGAGAAGAGCGTGGTTCGTGGGACTTATCATGGTCGCCGTGTTCGTCGTCTATCCGGCGCTCAAAAAAGGCGCAAGGGATCGCGTCAACTATATCCCGTGGTATGACGTGCTGCTCGGCGTTGCCGGTGCCGGCTCGTATTTCTACTATGTGCTGAATTTTGATACCATCATCGGCAAGGGTACGCGCATTTCCACCCTCGACGTCATCGTCGGCGCTGTCGGCATCCTCGTTTTATTTGAAGCCTGCCGCCGCGTGGTGGGTATCCCGCTGCTGGTGGTCTCGGGCGCCTTTCTGGTATACGCCTTTGCCTCCGGCAACAGCCCGGACTATGTCATTTATAACCTGTACTATACGCTGGAAGGCGTTATGGGCACGCCTATCGGCG
Source organism: Eubacteriales bacterium (assembly GCA_045598975.1). Taxonomy (GTDB): domain Bacteria; phylum Bacillota; class Clostridia; order Oscillospirales; family CAG-382; genus UMGS882. The sequence continues at coordinate 306 of JAZRVE010000004.1, read as the reverse complement.
TCTGCTCGACGTATATCGTGCTGTTCATCATCTTCGGCTCTTTCCTGGAAAAGACCGGCATTTCGGAATTTTTCATTCAGCTTGCTAATTCCCTTGCCGGTGCTTCGAGCGGCGGACCTGCCAAGGTCGCCGTCATTTCGTCGGCGCTGTGCGGCATGGTGTCGGGTTCTTCCGTCGCCAATACCGTCACCACCGGCTCGGTCACCATCCCGCTTATGAAAAAGACCGGCTATAAGCCGGAATTTGCCGCCGCCGTCGAGGCGTCCGCCTCCACCGGCGGGCAGATCATGCCGCCTATCATGGGCG
>JAZRVE010000003.1:0-45158 GCA_045598975.1 Eubacteriales bacterium | reverse complement strand
GAAGCACGACGGCAAGGAAAACATCACCGAGCTTCACGGCGACATCGAGCTTTCCCACGTGTCGTTCCGCTATGACGAGTCCATGCCGAACGTCATCGACGATCTGTCGCTCAAAATAAACTCCGGCGAATATCTTGCCGTCGTCGGCTCGACGGGATGCGGGAAAAGCACGCTCATGCGTCTGCTTCTCGGATTCGAGACGCCGCAGAAGGGGCTTATCACCTACGACAAAAAGGATATTGCCAAAATAGATTTGGAATCGCTTCACAAAAGGATCGGTGCCGTGATGCAGGACGGCAAGCTGTTCTTCGGCGATATCTATTCCAATATCGTCATAACCGCTCCGCAGCTTACGCCGGACGAGGCGTGGGCGGCGGCGGAGATCGCGGCGATTGCCGACGATATCCGGGCGATGCCGATGGGGATGCACACCGTGATCTGCGAAGGGCAGGGCGGCATCTCGGGCGGACAGAAGCAGAGGCTCATGATCGCGAGAGCCGTTGCGCCCAAACCGAAAATTCTGATGTTTGACGAAGCCACGAGCGCACTTGACAACCTCACGCAGCGGAAGGTCTCCGAGGCGATCGACAGCCTTAAATGCACGCGCGTCGTCATTGCGCACCGCCTTTCCACCATTCAGCACGCCGACCGTATCGTATATCTTGAAAACGGAAGGATCGCCGAGGAAGGCACCTATGAAGAACTGATCGCAAGAAAAGGACGTTTTGCCGCCCTCGTGGAACGTCAGCGGCTGGATGTCGAGGCGTGAGGGGACGGATATGCAAAAAGAGGAAATTTACCGCGACTACCGCGACAAGGTGTACGGATATCTCCTTTCCCACGTCCGCAATCCGCAGGACGCCGAGGATATGACGAGCGACGTGTTCGTCAAGATATACGAAAAGCTCGACACCTTTGACGAAAGCAAAGCATCGTTTTCCACGTGGGTCTACACCGTCACCCGAAACACGCTGACCGACTTTTTCCGTACACGGAAGTCCTTTTCCGAGATTCCCGAAACGCTTGCGGACGCAGGCTGTGTCGAGGAGGAGGTCTGCAACGCCGAAACACTCGCCAAACTGGCAGACGCCCTTTCTTTGCTTGACAAGCGGGAGCGGGATATCGTCATCCTGCGCTACTACGGCGGCAAAAAGCTGAAAGAGATCGCGGAGAGCATGGGCATCTCCTATGCGTATATCAAGACGCTCCAAAACAAGGCGTTTGAAAAAATTAAAAAATTTTTGCAATAACAGCAGCCATTTTTATAAACCGTTCGTATAAAGGGATACAACGATGAATTTGAAAGAATCATAGTGGGGTGCAGAAAATGAGCATCGAAAACCAACTGAAAGCTCTTTTCGATTTTCAGAGATTCGAAAAGAATCAAAAGCTTGAACAAATGATAGAACGAACCGTTTCCGGTATGGAAGAACTGACCGACGACGATCTCTCGCTTATCAACGCGGCGGGGGACGTGACGGCGGGTCATGGCGGTGGCGGCGTGATATTGGTCACCGGGACAAACAACCGGGATAATTGACGCCGGGCGAAAAAAAGAGAGCGCAAAGCCATACGATCATAGAATACGAAGACAGGAGGAAAATTTACCGTGAAAAACAAAGAAGAACTGAACGCACTCAAACAAGATACCGAAAAGAAGAACGGCAAACCCGAAGAACTGACCGACGAGCAGTTGGAACAGGTTACGGGCGGCGCTCCCGTTCCGGAGCAACTCGGCACCCCTGCTCTCCGACTGTTCATGGCGTAAACCGGATACCGTGACGATCGCGGCACGGTAGAAAAAACCGAGAACAAAATATAAAAATATAAAAACGTAAAGGAGAATACCCATGAAGACCAAAGAAGAACTGAACGCACTCAAATTGGAAGTCGAAAAGGTGAGCGGCAAACTCGGGGAACTGACCGACGAGGAATTGGAGCAGGTAACGGGCGGTGTACCGCTCACCGTCATCGTCAAATGCTTGACCATGACCAAGACCGAACCTTTTAAAAAATAACAGGATCACCGAATAAAGCGGCCGGTTTTGCCGGTAAAAATGCGGAACACCGTATATTGACGAAGACACCTGCCGGGATCGGCGGGTGTCTTCTTGTCTGTGCGGCGGTGTGAGATGCGCGACTGTCTCTCGAAAAACAACACAACTTTTACAAAAAACAACATAAAACAAAAATAATTTAGGAAAAACCCTTGACTTTTCGGGGGAACGGGTGTATACTGATAAAGAAATGAGGGAAAGAATGTTTTTTCTCTTGGTTTGGGAGGATCGTCATGAGCACGTTTTACAGTGATTACATAGCCAAATCCGATCGCATCGACCTGCTGAAAGAGGCACTGTATGCCGAAATGCCGCAGATCGAGGCGGATCGCGCCGTGTTGCTTACGCAGTCGTATCGGGAGACCGAGTCGGAGCCGATCATCACGCGCCGTGCCAAGGCGTTCAAGCATATCTGCGAATTTCTGCCCATCACCATCCGCGATCACGAGCTCATCGTCGGCAGTAATACCAAAAAGCCGAGAAGCTGTCAGACGTTTCCGGAATTTTCGTTTGCGTGGCTGGAGGACGAATTCGACACGGTGGCAACGCGCAAAGCCGATCCGTTCTATATAGCGGACGAAACCAAAAAGACGCTCCACGAGGTCTATCAGTATTGGAAGGGCAAGACCACGAGCGAACTTGCCACCTCCTATCTTGCACCGGAAACCAAAACGGCGATGGCGCATAATATGTTCACGCCCGGCAACTATTTCTACAACGGCGTCGGGCACGTAACGGTGCAGTACGAAAAGGTCTTGAAGATCGGCTACCGCGGCATCATCGCGGAAGCAAAGGAAAGACGGGCGTCTCTTAACGTCGGCGACGCCGATTACGTCACATACGCGGCGTTTCTTGACGCGGTGATCATGAGCTGTGAAGCGGCGATCACCTATGCAAAGCGCTATGCCGTCCTTGCCCGCGAAATGGCAAAAGGCGAGAGCGATACGACGCGCAAAGCCGAGCTCGAACAGATCGCCCGCAACTGTGAGCATGTGCCGGAGAACGGCGCGGCAAGCTTTTACGAAGCCTGCCAGAGCTTCTGGTTCGTACAGATGCTGTTGCAGACCGAATCGAGCGGACATTCCATCTCGCCGGGACGGTTTGACCAGTATATGCAGCCGTATTTCGAGGCGGACCTCAAAAAAGGCGCCATCACGCGCGAATTCGCGCAGGAGCTCGTGGACTGCCTGTGGATCAAGCTCAACGATCTCAACAAGTGCCGCGATGCCGCCAGCGCCGAGGGCTTTGCCGGGTACAGCCTGTTTCAGAATCTCATCGCCGGCGGGCAGAACGTCAACGGCGAGGACGCCACCAACGATATGTCCTTCATGTGCATCAACGCGACGCTGCACGTGCTTTTGCCGCAGCCGTCCTTCTCGGTGCGCGTCTGGAACGGTACCCCGCACGAATTTCTCATCCGCGCGGCGGAAGTCACCCGCACCGGCGTCGGACTGCCGGCATATTACAACGACGAAGTCATCATCCCGGCGCTCATGTCCCGCGGCGTAACGCTGGAAGATGCCCGCGACTACAACATCATCGGCTGTGTCGAGCCGCAGAAATCCGGCAAAACGTGGGGCTGGCACGACGCGGCGTTCTTCAATATGTGCCGCGTGATGGAGCTTGTCTTTTCGAACGGCAGGGATGCCGGCGAGCAGATTTCCATAAAGACCGGCGAAATCGAAGAGCTCGACACCTTCGAAAAATTCTTCGACGCCTACAAAAAACAGATGCAGTATATGATCTCCCTGCTCGTCAACGCCGATAACGCCATCGACGTCGCACACGCCGAGCGCTGTCCGCTTCCGTACCTGTCGGGCATGGTGGAGGACTGCATCGGACGCGGCAAGACGCCCGAGCAGGGCGGCGCGGTGTACAATTTCACGGGACCGCAGGGCTTTGGCATCGCCAATACCGCAGACGCCCTGTACGCCATCCGCACGCTCGTGTACGAGCAGAAGAAATTCACGCTTGCCGAATTGAAGCAGGCGCTTGCCCATAACTTCGGCAAGGACGGCTGGGACGACGGCACGGTGAAGCAGGTCACCGAAAAGGTGGCGCTTGCCCTTTCGCAGAAGGGCGAGACGGTCACGGAGGAAACGGTGCGGCAGATCTACCGCACGGTCATGAAGAATGCGGCGAACACGGATGACGCCAAGTACGCTGATATCCGCGAGCAGATCCTTTCGGTCGCCAAATACGGCAACGACGACGACACGGTCGATTCGCTTGCCCGTGAGGCGGCGTACTGCTATACCAAGCCTCTCGAAACCTTCAAAAACCCGCGCGGCGGCGTGTTCCAGGCGGGGTTGTATCCGGTTTCCGCCAACGTGCCGCTCGGCGCCCAGACGGGCGCCACCCCCGACGGACGCTACGCGTTCACGCCGGTGGCGGACGGCGTGTCGCCGTCCGCGGGCATGGATACCCACGGTCCGACGGCGTCGGCAAACTCGGTCGCCAAGCTCGACCACGGCATCGCCTCCAACGGAACGCTGTTCAATATGAAGTTCCACCCGTCGGCTTTGCAGGGACGTGCGGGATTGGAAAGCTTTGCGGCACTTATTCGCGGCTACTTCGATCAGAAGGGCATGCATATGCAGTTCAACGTCGTCAGCCGCGAGACCTTGCGCGACGCGCAGGCGCATCCCGAAAAATACAAGAGCCTCGTCGTCCGTGTGGCGGGATACAGCGCACTGTTCACCACGCTGTCCAAGTCCTTGCAGGATGACATCATCAACCGTACCGAGCAGGGCTTCATCGGCTGACGGAACGCGAAAGGCGATACTATGCAGGAGAATTACTTACAGACGACCGGACGCATCTTCGATATCCAGAAGTTTTCGACGCATGACGGCCCCGGTATCCGCACCATTGTCTTTTTGAAGGGATGCCTGCTGCGGTGCCGCTGGTGCTGTAACCCGGAGGGGCAGGATCATAAGATCGAGACCATGAACCGGAACGGAAAGAACAGCGTCATAGGCGAAGACGTGACGGTCGAACAGGTCATGAAAACGGTGCTCGGCGATATGCCGTACTATCGCAGAAGCGGCGGCGGGCTGACGCTTTCGGGCGGAGAATGTCTGTTGCAGGGCGATTTTGCGGCGGCGCTCTTGCGGGCGGCAAAAGAGGAATACGGTATCTCCACCGCCATCGAATCGACGGCGTGCGTGCCGTATGAGACCATCGAAAAGGTATTGCCGTATCTCGATTGGTTCCTGATGGACGTCAAGCACATGGACAGTCGCAAGCACAAAGAGTTCACGGGACAGCCCAACGAGCTTATACGGGAAAATGCGAAGCGCTTGGCGAAGGAGGCGTCGCACCTTGTGGTGCGTGTGCCGGTCATTCCGACGTTTAATGATAAGGAAGAAGAAAATCTCGCCATCGCACGCTTTGCCGCATCACTCGGGACGGTAAAGGAACTGCACCTGCTCCCGTATCACAGACTCGGCTACGACAAATACGTCGGGCTCGGCAGAGATTACACCATGGGGACGGAGATACAGCCCCCGACCAACGAAAAAATGCTCATTCTCAAAGCCCTCGCCGAAACGGCGGGACTTTCGGTACAGATCGGAGGATAACCGATGCTCGGAAGCTTTAACGGCACGGCAAGTGTCGAAAACAACGACGGCAAACAGCGTATCATCCAGGAGTTCGTGCCCGGTAAACAGATCACGCTGCTGCACATCATCGCATCGCCCGACAAGATATTATATAAGAAGCTCGGACTCGATCCGACCATCGACTACGCCAAAAGCGCCATCGGCGTCGTGACCATGACGCCGCCGGAATACTCCATCATCGGTGCCGATCTCGCCATCAAAAAAGCGTCGGTGACGCTGGGCTTTGTCGACCGTTTCAGCGGCACGCTGATCTTGACCGGCACGCTGTCCGAGATCGAAGCGTCTTTGCAGGCGGTCGGCGAATATGCCGAAAAGACGCTGGGCTTTTCGGTGTGTAAGATCACGCGGACGTAAAAGGGAGGCGACGGCGTGCGCAAGATCATTCTGATGGGGCGCAGTGAGGCGGGCAAAAGCACGCTGATCCAGGCTATGCACAACGAAGAGATCCACTACGTCAAGACGCAGTACATCGACCATACACAGACCATCATTGATACGCCCGGCGAGTACACCGAGGACAGACGGTTAAGCTCCGCCATCGCCATCTATTCGTGCGAAGCGGACGTCATGGGCTTTGTGTGCAGTGCCATCGAGCCGTACTGCCTGTTTTCCCCGGCGAGCGCCTGCTTGGCAACACGGCCGGTCATCGGCATCGTTACCAAGTGCGATCATCCGGAGGCGGTGCCCGAACGTGCCGCGTACTGGCTGGAAATGGCGGGCTGCAAGCGTATTTTTTATACCAGCTCCTATGAGCATGAGGGGATCGACAGACTGCTCGACTATCTCAACTCCGACGAAAAGTGAATACAACACAAAACAACATAATTTTTATAAAAAACAACAAAAATTTTGCAAAACCCCTTGACAAATCGGGAAACGTATGGTAAACTAAACGTGAAAAAAGAAAAAATAACGAAACATCCAAAAAGGACTATCGTGAAAAAGGAGATCATTCGAAATGGCAACCGAGTACGAGATCAAAAAAGAGATATGCGAGATTGGTAAACGCATTTACAACCGCGGCATGGTCGCGTCCAACGACGGCAATATTTCCGTCAAGCTGAACGACAACGAGTTCCTCTGCACGCCGACCGGCGTCAGCAAGGGCTTCATGACGCCCGAATATATCTGCAAGGTGGATGCCAAGGGCAACGTTTTGCAGGCGAACGACGGCTTCAAGCCTTCGTCGGAGATCAAGATGCATATGCGCGTTTATCGCGAAAGACCGGACGTCAAGAGCGTTGTGCACGCACACCCGGTGTATGCGACCAGCTTTGCCATTGCCGGCATCCCGCTGACGCAGCCCATCATGCCGGAGGCTGTCATCGCCCTCGGCTGTGTGCCGATCGCCGAATACGGCACGCCGTCCACCGAAGAGATCCCGGACGCCGTTTCCAAGTACTTACAGTATTTCGACGCCGTTCTTCTTGAAAACCACGGTGCACTCGCGTACTCCGATTCGCTTCTCAACGCTTATCATAAGATGGAATCCGTCGAATTCTACGCACAGCTTCTGTATCAGTCCAAGATGCTCGGCGGCCCGAAGGAGCTCTCCAAGCAGCAGGTTGAAAGACTGTACGAGATCCGCCGTAAATTCGGCATGACGGGCAAGCATCCGGCAGATCTGTGCCCCAACGCCAAGGACGGCAAACCGAGCTGTCACTCCTGCGGCGGCAACTGCACCTGCGGCAGTTCGTCTTCGGATGACGACGCGGCACTCATTGCCGAGATCACCAAGAAGGTTCTGGCTTCTCTCGGAAAATAAGTATGCACGACATCGGTAAAATCGTTGAAAGCGTCGTAAAGGAAGTCGAAAACCGCGAGCGGTACGGCATTCCGGATACGGCGAAAAAGCCGGAGCGTATGACGCTCGAAACGGCACGGGAGATCATCCGCGCCGTGGAGGAAAAAGCGGCGGAGATGGGCGTTCGCGCCGTGACGGCAGTCACGGACGGCGGGGGAAACCTCGTTGCCGCGGAGCGCATGGAAGACGCTTTCATTGCGAGCATCGACATCGCCGTCAATAAGGCGTTCACGGTGGTTTCGCTCAAAATGCCGACGGCAAAGCTTGCTGAGCTTGCCTCTCCCGGCGGATCGCTTTACGGCATCCAGTTCACCAATGGCGGACGCATCGTCATTTTCGGCGGCGGCGAGCCGCTGACCGTAGACGGGCGTGTCATCGGCGGGCTCGGTGTGAGCGGCGGAATGGCGGAGCAGGACACGGCACTCGGCGAATACGGCAGACGGTATTTCGAAACGCATTTTGCCGGGAAACAGTAAGAAACGGAGAACAGAAACATGAATACAAACGAAATCGAAGCCATTGTCAAGCAGGTCATCGCCAACATGAAGGACGCTCCGGCGGCATCCGCATCGGGAGCACCCGCAGGCGTACCGGCGACGGCACACGTCGCCATGCTGACAAAGCTTGAACATTTTGACGTCAAAGAATTTCCCATTCCCGCACTCGGTGACGACGACATTCTCGTCAAGGTCGAGGGATGCGGCGTATGCGGCACCGACGCGCACGAATTCAAGCGCGATCCGTTCGGGCTCATCCCGGTGGCACTCGGACACGAGGGCACCGGCGAAGTGGTCGCCATGGGCAGGAACGTCAAGAAGGACAGTGCCGGCAAACCGCTTGCCGTAGGCGACAAGGTGGTCACCTGCATGATCTTCAAGGACAATCCCGACATCACCATGTTCGACCTCAACAAGCAGAACGTCGGCGGTGCGGACGTATACGGACTTCTGCCCGACAACGACGAGAACAACCACTTAAAGGGCTGGTTCTCGGATTACATCCTCGTCAAGGGCGGTTCCACCATTTTCAACGTCAGCGACCTGGATCTTGATTCCCGTATCCTCATCGAGCCGTGTGCCGTGCTCATCCACGCCGTCGAGCGTGCCAAGACGACCGGCATCCTGCGCTTCAACTCCCGTGTGGTGGTGCAGGGATGCGGACCGATCGGTCTTATCTGCATCGCGGTGCTCCGTACCATGGGTATCGAGAACATCGTCGCGGTGGACGGCAACGAAGCGCGCCTTGCCTTTTCCAAGCAGATGGGTGCCTGCGCCAGCGTGAATTTCAAGGATTATCAGGGCGTGGAAGCCCTTGCGAAGGGCGTGGAGGACGCTTTCGGCGGACATCTTGCCGATTTCGCTTTCCAGTGCACCGGCGCACCGGCGGGACACTCCAATATCTATAAGTTCATCCGCAACGGCGGCGGTCTGTGCGAGCTCGGCTTCTTCATCAACGGCGGCGATGCCACCATCAACCCGCACTTTGACATCTGCTCGAAGGAGATCACGACGGTAGGCTCCTGGGTATACACCCTGCGCGATTACGCGACCACCTTTGATTTCCTCAAACGGGCAAAAGCCATCGGCATTCCGCTCGAAAAGCTCATCACGCACAAGTTCCCGCTGGATCAGATCAACGAGGCACTGGAAACCAACCTTGCCCAGAAGGGACTTAAAATCGCGATCGTCAACGTCTGACGGAGCACCTGAAACAGAAAAAATAAAAATAAAAATATAAAACCTTTTCAAGGAGGACAAAACAATGGCATACGAAGCATTAGGTATGATCGAAACAAGAGGACTCACGGCAGCAGTCGAAGCGGCTGATGCAATGGTGAAGGCAGCGGAAGTTACGCTGATCGGCACCGAAAAGATCGGCAGCGGACTCGTAACGGTCATGGTCAGAGGCGACGTCGGCGCCGTCAAGGCAGCCGTCGAAACGGGCAGTGCCGCAGCAAGCAAGCTCGGCGAGCTCATTGCTTCTCACGTCATCCCGAGACCGCACGCAGACGTCGAAAAGATCCTTCCCAAGCTTTGATTCTGAGCCCAAAGGCAGGAAACCGTTATGGCAGAAAGAAAAAACGCAAAGAAACCCGTTTCATCGGTCATCGGCGCACCGGCGGCGGAGACGCTGAAAATGGTGAAGCCGGCAAGTGAACCGGTCAAAACGGAAAATAAGGAGATAGGTACAATGGTACAGCAAGCATTAGGTATGGTCGAAACCAGAGGCCTCGTTGCCGCCATCGAAGCGGCGGATGCCATGCTCAAAGCCGCAAACGTCGAACTTGTCGGCACCGAGAAGATCGGTAGCGGACTCGTGACGGTCATGGTCAGAGGCGACGTCGGCGCTGTCAAGGCAGCCGTCGAAAGCGGACTTAACGCGGCAAGCAAGCTCGGTGAGATCATCGCAACGCACGTCATCCCGAGACCGCACAACGACGTGGAGAAGATTCTCCCCGCCATCAAGTAAGTTTCGCGAACGACCTACATAGCAACGATTCCGGCGGTAAAAGCATATCTTTTGCCGCCGGAAACCAAAAAAGCACAGGCAGAAGATTTGCCGGGGCTTTGTGATTTGTGCGCAAATGAAAGATTTTGCGCGGTTTTTGTAAAGAGAGCAATTCAGAACAGGAAAGGCATGGGCGGCAGTTATGATAATCGGAAAAGTCGTCGGACACGTGGTATCGACACGCAAAAATGAACGTCTCGTCGGGCAGAAGCTCCTCATCGTCGAGCCGAACGAAAGCATTTCGGGCAACATGGGGACGGAGCGCTTTATTGCCATCGACAACGTAGGTGCCGGTGTCGGCGAAACGGTGCTCGTTGCGGTCGGCAGTGCGGCGCGTGTCGGATGTGCTCTGAAAGAAGCGCCGGTAGACGCGGCGATCGTGGGTATTATCGACGATCCCTCATCGTTGGAGGAAGAATAAATCATGGAATTATCTGCCCTGTCCCGCCTGATGAAGGACGCCGGTATCGCCGGTGCCGGAGGAGCGGGATTTCCTTCTTATGCCAAGCTCAATCCCGCGGCGGATACCGTTATCCTCAACTGCGCGGAATGCGAGCCGCTTCTCAAATTACACCGGCAGGTGCTGAAAGAGCATGCGCCGGAAATTCTCGATGCCCTCGACGAGGTGGCGGAAGCCGTCGGCGCCGGACGCATCATCGTGGCGACCAAAGCGTCGTACACCGAAACGGTGAAAGCCGTGAAGGAACAGCTTTCCCGCCATAATAAGACCGAACTCGCGCTGCTGCCGGAGGCCTATCCGTCGGGCGACGAGGTCGTGACGGTATACGAAACGACGGGACGTGTGGTAAAACCGGGCAAGATACCGATCACCGTCGGCGTCATCGTGTACAACGTCGAAACGATTTTGAATACCGCACGGGCGCTGTATCAGAAAGCACCCGTTACCCATAAATACGTAACGATCTGCGGGGAAGTGGCAAAACCTGTTACGGTGAGAGCCCCTCTCGGCATGACCTACGGCGAGCTGATCGCGCTTGCCGGCGGCGCAACGGTCGAGAATCCGCGGCTCATCGCGGGCGGTCCCATGACGGGACGCGTCGCGACGGTCACCGAAACGGTCACCAAGACCACCAACGCCGTTCTGGTACTGCCGCCGGATCATTACGTTGTCCGCAAAAAACTCTCTCCGGTGCAGATCAGCCTCAGACGCGCCATGAGCGTGTGCTGTGACTGCCGGACGTGCACCGATCTGTGCCCGCGGCATCTGCTCGGACATCCCATCGAGCCCCAGCGCTTCATGCGCTCCGTTACGGTAGGGAGCGCGTCGGATACGCAGGCGTATCTCAACAGCTTCTACTGCTGCGGGTGCGGCGTGTGCGAAATGTACGCCTGCCCGCACGATCTGAATCCGCGCACACTTCTCTCGGAAGCCAAAAACGAGCTGAAAAAGCAGGGTGTCAGAATGCCGGAGGAAGCGCCGGTAAGCGACGTGTCCGAATGGCGCTCGTACCGCAGGGTGTCGCTTGCGCGACTGACGGCACGGTTGGGACTGGATGTCTACAACGTACCGGCGCCGCTCGACGAAGGCGCATGTCGGGCAAGAAAGGTCACCGTCAAGCTTTCCGAAAGTATCGGCGCACCGTCGGTACCGTGCGTGAAACCCGGCGACAGGGTGTCCTGCGGCGATAAGATCGCCGATGCCGCCGAAGGGGCTTTGAGCCTGCCGCTTCATGCGTCGGTAAGCGGAAACGTGATAAGCGTAACGGATAAAGCCATCGTGATCGAGGCGGACGGCAGGGCGGAGTGAACCATCCCCGCAAAAACAGACAAGGCGAAAGGCAAGGATGAGATATGAGTAAAGCCATCGGCATGGTAGAATACAAAACGGTATCGTCCGGCATGACAGCCGCCGATACCATGGTCAAAACGGCGGACGTGAAGGTTATTCAGGCAATGACCGTCTGCCCGGGCAAGTATATCGTGCTTGTGACGGGCGAACTGAGCGCCGTGAAGGCATCGGTGGACGCGGCACAGAAAAAGTGCCCGGCACAACTGACCGACCGCTTTGTGCTCGGCAACCCGCACGAAGACATTTTCGAAGCCATCTGCGGCTGCGGCGAGATCGGCGAGCCGGGTGCGCTCGGTATCCTGGAAACCTTTACGGCGCCCGCCATCATCGTAGCGGCGGATGCCGCCGCCAAAACGGCGCAGGTCAAGCTCATCGAGGTGCGCATCGCGCGCGGCATGAGCGGCAAGTCGTATCTGCTGCTGACGGGGACGGTCGCGGCGGTCACGGCGGCGATCGAACGGGCAAAGACCGTGGTGGGCGACGAAGGGCTGCTTCTCGACTCGTCTGTCATCCCGAGTCCCGATAAGGCACTGTGGTCAAGCATTTTATAACAATACGGAAATGAGGGCAGAGTATGCTTCCCATTGAAAGACGCAACGAGATTCTCAATCGGCTGACGGCGGAAGGAAAAGTCATCGTCAGCGATCTGGCATCGTTTTATCAGGTAACGGAGGAGACCATCCGCCGCGATCTTGACAAGCTCGAAAAAGAGGGGCTTGCCAAGAAGACCTACGGCGGCGCGGTCAAAACGGAAAACCTCAACATCGACCTGCCGTTCACGGTGCGCAAGCAGACCAACGTCGAGGGCAAGAAGTATATCGCCGGCATCATCGGCAATCTCATCCACGACGGCGACTATATTCTGCTTGATTCCAGTACGACGGCGCTGTTCACCGTCAAGAGCATCGCGGAAAAGAGCAACCTGACCATTATCACCAATTCCATCGAAGTACTGCTTGAAATCCCGCCGAAAAACGACTGGCGCATCATTTCGACAGGCGGCGAGTATGTCGGACATGGGCTTTCGTTTGCCGGACGGCAGGCGGAGAACGTCATCGACGAGTACAACGTGGATCTTGCGGTGCTGTCCTGCAAGGGTATCGACCGGCAGAAGGGCATCACCGACACGCGTGACTATAACGCGCAGATCAAAAAGGCGTTCATCCGGTCGGCAAAGCGGGTTTTCTTGGCGGTCGACTGTACCAAATTCGATCAGACCTCGTTCGTGCGGTTTGCGGAGTTGAGCGACATTGACGCCGTCGTCACGGACGCCGAGCCGAGCGAGGAATGGAAGCGCTATTTTGAAGATAATGATGTAGACCTATATTTTTGAAGAAGCCTGCGGCTTCACCCATACCGCGAGCCGGCAGCGTGCCGCTGCATCCAAACCGCGAGCATGAGCGAGCGGAAACAATAGTCGCAGTATCCCGCGGATAGTGGTCGTCACTGCCATAACGCGGGCAGTGGCGACGTAAAACCATGAGCGCGTGCCGCATACCTTTTGTTTGCAGAAACTTTCCGCGCGTCGGACAGAGGCACAAAGTAGGTCAGGAACGTATTTAACCATAGCGTCCCTTTCCGCAAATCATGAATTTCCGGAAGTACACCGCCGTTTGTCCCATAAAAACATAACCGAGCCGCAAGGCTCGGTTTTTTTGCATGGCATAATCGGTGATACTGCGGCAAATCTCTCCCACCGTCGCAAAGATGCGGCGGATGCCGCCTTTGCGACGCGGAGGTCTCGGAGGGAACCTCCGAGCGCACTTTTTTTCTCCGCTTTTTTCTTGCGAGAGAAAAAAGGCGGTTTTCTTCCGAACGAAATCAGTAGAAAAACTGCATGACGCCGAGCAGAAGAATGAGAAAGGAAAAATTGATAAGAGAAAATAACCCGACATAGGCAAGCATTTTCCCGGGATTGTGCTTCTTGTACTCACGAAACGTGATGAGGCTGGCAAGGGACGCGATGAGAGTTCCGACGCCGCCGATGTTGACGCCGATGAGAAGCGGCGCGTAGTTGTCGGTAAACTCCGATAACAGTATGGCGGAGGGCACGTTGCTGATGCACTGGCAGGAGAGGGTGCTGAATAACAGCGTGTTGCGTTCGAGAAGCCCGCCCACAAGGGCACGCACGCCCTCCAAACGCGACATGTTGCCGGCAAAGATGAAGAAAAACACAAACGTGAATAACAGCGAATAGTCCACCATTTTCAACGCCTTGCGGTCAAGAAAGAGTAAGGCGAGCACGATGACGATAAGTCCGATCGGATAGGGGACGACGCGGAAGACGATGACGATGGACAGCGCGAACAGCACGAGATACACGGCGGCACGCCGCTTGTTGAGGTGCATGATCTCGCCGCCGAGGGAAAGGGGATCGTCGGGCAGGAAGAAGCAGCAGAGCGTGATGAGCGCGATGGAGAGCAGAAACGGCGGGAACAGGATGGACATAAATTCGCCGGTCGGGATGTTGTAGTGGGAGTAGAGGTAGAGATTCTGCGGATTGCCGAAGGGCGTCAGCATCCCGCCGAGGTTGGCGGCGATGTTTTGCAGAATGAAGGTGAACGCCATGTAGCGTTCTTTCCCGGTGCGGGTGAGCACGAAATAGCCGAGCGGCAGGAAGGTGAGAGGCGCCATGTCGTTGGCGATGACCATGGAGCCGAGAAAGGTGACGTAGACGAGCGCGATGACGGCGATGCGCAGGGTGCGGAAACGCTCGATGATCTTGCGGGCGAGAATGTAGAAAAAGTTGATGTTTTTGAGGGCGCACACCACGGCGAGCACGCAGAACAGGCAGGTGAGCGTCTTGAAATCGAAGTAGCCGAGATATGCCGCGTCGGGCGGCACGAGAAACGACGTCACGACGGCGGCGAGGATGGCGACCGAGCAGACGGTGTTCTTCTTGATGAAAGTGACAAAAGCGGACATAGTCGATTCCTTTCCCGCGGGGAAAACCCCGAACAGTCCCTATCATATCACACAATGCGACGTTTTTCAAGTTCTTTTTCGGCTTTTGCCGGAAAAATCAGAAAATCCTTTACAAAACGCGGCGGCGGGCGTATAATAAACATAATGAAAAAAGAATGGCGGGGAAAACATGAAACTTTACGGATTGCAGAAAATGACGCTGCTCGACTACCCGGGAAAGGTAGCGTGCACGGTGTTCACGGGCGGCTGTAATTTCCGGTGCCCGTTCTGCCATAACGCTCTTCTTGTGACCGATCTTGCCGAGACCGAGCCGTATGACGAAGAAGAGATACTGGCGTTTCTCGATAAGCGGAAGGGATTGCTCGACGGGGTGTGCGTGACGGGCGGTGAGCCGCTCATGAATCGGGATATCGGGGCGTTTCTGCGCGAGATCCGACAGAGAGGCTTTGCCGTCAAACTCGATACCAACGGTTCGTATCCCGACGTGTTGAAGCGCATCGTGGCGGAGGGACTTGTCGATTACGTGGCGATGGATATCAAGAATTGTAGAGAAAAATATGCCGAAACGGCGGGCGTCGCGGCGTCTGATGCGGCGGGTGTCGGGGAAAGCGTGTCGTTTCTGCTGTCGGGCGCGGTGCCGTACGAATTCCGCACGACGGTGGTGAAGGAGTTCCACACGGTGGAGGATATCGAGGCGATCGCCGCATGGATAAAGGGCGCTCCGCGTTACTATCTGCAAAACTTTACCGATTCCGGCAATCTCATCGGGCAGAACATGAGCGCCGTGCCGAAGCAAACGCTGTACGCCATGCGTGACGCGGCAAAACGCATTCTTCCCTGCGTGGAATTGCGCGGCGTATAAGAAGACAGATCGCGGCAAAATGCGCCGGAAAAACAGAACGTCCGTCGGGTTGTGTGCGAAATGCACAAAATTCGACGGACTTTTTTTACCTTTCCGACATACTATATCTTGTGTTTTACTCTTGACAAAGCACTAAATATGTGATATACTGCTGTCAAATCGAAAAGAACGAAGAACAAGAGGGGCAGCTATGTACACAGTAGTAAAACGCGACGGAAAAATCGTGGAATTTGATCTGACCAAGATCAAGAACGCCATCACCATGGCATTTGATGCCTGCGAAAAGCAGTATCATCCGGACACCATCGACTTTCTGGTATTGAAGGTCACGGCGGATTTCGAGTCCAAGATCGAAAATAACCGTATCACGGTGGAAAACATTCAGGACAGCGTCGAATCGGTGCTCATCAAGGCAGGTTACGACGACGTGTCCAAAGCCTACATCCTTTACCGCAAACAGCGCGAAAAGCTCCGTAATCTCGGCACGACACTGCTCGACTATAAGCAGATCGTGGACAACTATCTGAAAATCAGCGACTGGCGCGTCAAGGAAAACTCGACGGTCACCTACTCGGTGGGCGGACTTATTTTGAGCAACTCGGGCGCCATCACGGCGAACTACTGGCTGTCGGAGGTGTACGACGAGGAGATCGGCAACGCGCACCGCAACGCCGATCTGCATATCCATGACCTCGCCATGCTGACCGGCTACTGCGCCGGCTGGTCGCTCAAACAGCTCATCCAGGAGGGACCCGGCGGCGTGACCGGCAAGATCACATCTGCGCCCGCCAAGCATCTCGTTTCGCTGTGCAACCAGATGGTCAACTTCCTCGGCATCATGCAGAACGAATGGGCAGGCGCACAGGCGTTCTCGTCGTTCGATACCTACCTTGCTCCCTTCGTAAAGGTGGATAACCTTTCTTACTACGAAGTCAAGAACTGCATCCAGTCCTTCATTTACGGCGTCAACACGCCGTCCCGCTGGGGCACGCAGGCACCCTTCACCAACATCACGCTTGACTGGACGGTGCCGAACGACCTCGCCGAGCTCAACTGTATCGTCGGCGGCAAGGAGCTGGACTTCAAGTACAAAGACTGTAAGAAAGAAATGGATATGATCAACCGCGCCTTCATCGAGACCATGATCGAGGGCGATGCCAACGGCCGCGGCTTCCAGTATCCCATCCCGACCTATTCCATCACCAAGAATTTCGACTGGTCGGATACCGAAAACAACCGTCTTCTCTTTGAGATGACCGCAAAATACGGCACGCCGTATTTCTCCAACTACATCAACAGCGACATGGAGCCGAGCGACGTGCGCAGTATGTGCTGCCGTCTGCGCCTCGACCTGCGCGAACTGCGCAAGAAGTCGGGCGGCTTCTTCGGAAGCGGCGAAAGCACGGGCTCGGTCGGCGTCGTTACCATCAATATGCCGCGCATCGCGTTCCTGTCGGCGAACAAGGAAGAATTTTTCAAGCGCCTCGACAAGCTGATGGATATTGCGGCACGCTCGCTGAAAGTCAAGCGCACTGTCATCACCAAGCTGCTCGAAAACGGGCTGTATCCGTATACCAAACGCTATCTCGGCAGTTTTGACAACCACTTTTCCACCATCGGACTTGTCGGCATGAACGAAGCCTGCCTCAACGCCGCATGGGTGGGCAAGAATCTCGAACACAAAGAGGCGCAGGACTTCACCGTCGAGGTGCTCAACCATATGCGCGAGCGTCTGTCGGACTATCAGGAGCAGTACGGCGACCTGTATAACCTCGAAGCAACGCCGGCGGAATCGACGGCATACCGCCTCGCCAAGCACGATGTCAAGCGCTATCCCGGTATCATCACCGCCGCCAAGGACGAGGGCGATACCCCTTACTATACCAACTCTTCGCACCTGCCGGTCGGCTATACCGAGGACGTCTTCTCGGCACTCGACGTGCAGGATAAGATGCAGACGCTGTATACCTCGGGAACGGTGTTCCACGCCTTCCTCGGCGAAAAACTGCCGGATTGGAAAGCGGCGGCGGATCTTGTCCGCAAAATCGCCGAAAATTACAGCCTGCCGTATTACACGCTGTCGCCGACCTACTCGGTCTGCAAGAATCACGGCTATCTCGCGGGCGAGGAGTACACCTGCCCCGAATGCGGTGAAAAGACGGAGGTTTACAGCCGTATCACCGGCTATTACCGTCCCGTGCAGAACTGGAATGACGGCAAGACGCAGGAATTCAAGGACAGAAAAGTGTACGACATCGGTCATTCCGCGCTGAAAGCAAAGAAGGAGACCTGCCAGGCGTGCGCATCGGAGCCGGAGGCGGACCTTTCGAAGGATGCCGTGTATCTCTTCGCGACGGCGACCTGCCCCAACTGCAAGATCGCGTGCGCAACGCTCGATAAAGCGGGCTTTGCCTATAACAAGGTCTATGCGGACGAACAGCCCGAGCTTGCCAAGGCGTTCGGCATCAAGAAAGCACCGACGCTTGTCGTCGTCCAAAACGGCACGGCGGAGAAATATGCCGGCGTATCGGATATCAAGAAGTATTTGTCCCTCTGATAAAGGAGAAATAAACAGAGATGTATGATATCATCGTCATAGGCGGCGGTCCTGCGGGGCTCGTCGCCGCTCTGTATGCATGCAGAGCGGGAAAAAGCGTGCTCGTCATCGAAAAAGAGACCTTCGGCGGGCAGATCACCTTTTCGCCCAAGGTGGAGAACATTCCGGGCTTCCCGGCGCTTTCCGGCAACGAATTTGCCGAGAAGCTTGTGGATCAGGTGCTCGCACAGGGTGCCGACGTCGAGTCGGCGGAAGTGCTGTCCGTAAGGGACGGCGACGTCAAGACCGTTGTGACGGAGGACGGCGAGTACACGGCAAAAGCCGTCATCGTGGCGACGGGCGCCAGACACAGACTGCTCGGGCTTGACAGAGAAGAGGACTTCATCGGAGAGGGCATTTCGTTCTGCGCCGTGTGCGACGGCGCGTTTTATAAGGGACGCACGGTCGGCGTGATGGGCGGCGGCAATTCCGCTTTGCAGGAGGCGCTTCTGCTCGCGGAGCTTGCCGAAAAGGTGTACGTCATCCAGAACCTCGATTTTCTGACGGGCGAAAAGAAGCTCGTCGATAAGCTCGCCGAAAAAGAAAACGTGACGGTCATCACCGGAACGGTGGTGGACGCTCTGCTCGGAGAGGATGAATTTGCCGGCGTGCGTATCCGCAAAGAAGCGGATGGAAAAACCTCCGAGCTTGCGCTCGACGGGCTGTTCATCGCTATCGGGCTTGTGCCGCAGAACGAGCGTTTTGCCGACGTACTGCCGCTCGACGGGCGCGGGTACGCCGATGCCGACGAATCCTGCACGACGCCGACAAAGGGCATATTCGTCGCGGGGGATTGCCGCTCCAAGCGTATCCGGCAGGTGACGACCGCGTGTGCCGACGGCGCCGTGGCGGCGCTTGCGGCGTGCGATTACGTGGACGGTAAGGCGTAAAAACGCCGATTTTGCCGAAACCTCTTGACAAACGGCGCGTATTATGGTATCGTGAACACAGAGGCACGAAAACGGCGGAACGTGTTTCCGCATGACCACGAAAGGAAGATACGGTATGAAACAGTTTAAGATCAAGCTTTCCACTATTGAAAACGTAAAGTATTTTGTCAACATCGTCTCAAAGTACGATTATGAGATCGACTTGAAGAGCGGACGGTACGTCGTGGATGCCAAGAGCATCATGGGCATTTTCAGCTTGGATCTCATGAACGAGATCGAAGTGACGGCGCACAGCGAGAACTGCGAGGCTCTGATAAGCGAGCTCGCGTCGATGATCGTAAAATAAGTGCCGCAGGCATAATAAATCGCGCCTGCCCTGTAAAGGGCGGGCGCGATTCGCTTTTCCCGGTCAATTCGGCGAGGAATCCGAAGCTTTGCCGTTTGCAAAATAGCCGATCCCCGTTATCAAAAACATAAGTCCCGCCAAAAAGAGTACGAACACACCACCGGATTTTTCGGCAACCGGCACGGCAATAAAGCCTCCGATCGCGGTACCTATCGTCAGAAGCATCATTCTCCAGGCGGTATATTGTCCTATCACGTCGTAATCTATGATCTCCGTGACCTGAACGGGAATGGCCTGCCCGAGCAGATTGATGGCAAAATATCCTATGCCGTAGCATGTCAGAAAAACGACCGTTGACTTTCCGACAAGCATGAAGGATACAGACGCCAGTGCGATCAGTGCGGAGATCAGGATGATCTTGCCGTTTCTTCCTTTTTTAGCGATCCTCGAATACAAAAAGCAGCTAAAAATCACGGCCGCATTTGTCAAGATCACGATATACCCGCCGCTCACCTTGTCTATCACCTTAAAATAATACCCTATCGTTACCGTTACGCCGATTATCCCCATTCCTATCCCTCTCGTGAGATTGGGGATGATAAGCTTTTGAAACGGTTTGTACCTGAATATGTTGATCCTCTTTCTTTCCGTCTTTTTTTCTTTTTGGATAAGGGAGATGTTTTTGTATTTTGAACTTATGATAAATGCCGTAACGGCAAATAAAGCGGAAATCGTCAAAACCACCGTCATGGTATCGAAATATTCGTATTTTCCGATAAAGTAGGTCATAGCCCCCGACACGATTATCCCGGTTATGCCGTGCAATACGCCACCGTTTGCGGTTATCCTCCCGTATTCCGCCATGTTCATGATATGGTACGGTAACTTGTAGGCGATGACGTTATAAAATCCCAGAACGATATAGGAAACAATACCAAACGCAAAAATAACAACGCCGGCAATTCCTCTTAACGGAGAAAATATCGAAAAAACAAGCATGGGGATCAACAGGATTAACAGATTAAGTGTCGATAAGGCATTTACCTTGATAACCTTTTCGGTTCTGTCCGAAATCAGGGAAAAAAGCATCATGGCAGCGCTTTGTATTACCTGAAAAACGGATATGTATCTTGCCACGGTGTTTTCAACGACACCCATTTCCAGCAAAAATGTCTGTAACACGGCACCCGACGCCACGATAAGAGACGTATTGTACAATGTGTTCGCAACATAGTACATGATTTCATTTTTCTTTGCGGTATTCATTTTTACCCTTCTTCCGTCGTGCTGCGCCAATTATACGCCTTGCTTTGCGCAAAGTAAATATCCGGGAAGGCACATTTTCGGAGAAAGGCGGCTTTTGGGAAAGGCGGGTGAGGGCGTTGACTTTTTTTGAAAAGCCTGCTATAATGCTATAATAGAAAACAAATGGGGCGAGAGGGGAGAGAGTGTGTGAAGATCACCTACGCGCAGAAGCCGAAGAAGATCATATTGGGACACGGCTCGGGACACGGACCGGGCGTTCTCGCCCGGTCGGCGCTCCATAAGCACTATTACGCCGAGGTGCATCTGATGCTTGCCGGAAGCGTGGTGCTCACGGTCGAAAACGCGGTGTACCGCATAGAGCAAGGCGACATGCTTATCATCCCGCAGGGTGCCTACCATACGCGTGAGCCGCAGGGGACGGATGTCAGGACGATCGCCTTTCAGATCGACCTGCCCGAATGCCGTGAGGTCGCACGGGGGACTTTGCCGCTTGCGCTGATGGAGGATTTTTTCGGGGAACTGAGCACCGTGACCGAAAAAACGGATCACACACGCCTGCTTGCGTATATCTCGCTTGCCGTGAGCACGCTGACGGGTGCCTTTTATGAGGAAACGGCGGAAAAGACGGACGATTCGCTCCTGATCGAGGAGTTCTTCTTCCGGCGATACGACCGGGACGTGACGGTAAAAGAGCTTGCGGAGGTGCTGCATCTTTCGGAGAAGCAGACGCGACTGACGGTCAAAAAGCACACCGGGCGCACTTTCAGGGAGGAGCTGATCCATACGCGCATGAAGGTGGCGCACGATCTGGCGGAGCATACCGGATTGCCGCTTGCCGACATTGCCGAAAAGGTGGGCTATCAGACGTACAGCGGCTTCTGGAAGCGCTATAAGACCTATCGGGAGCATCCCGGAGAAGATAACGAAACATAAAACGCCCGCGGCAGGACCGCACGGGCGTTTTTTGCTGCACGGGGAACGAAAATGTAACAATTCTGTGAAGAGGCTTGACAGCAGGGGGATTTTGATTATAATATTTTGAGAATGATTCTCATTTTCGTTTTGAGGTGTATATGAAAAAGATCGCACTTGTGCTTTGCGCCGCCGTGACGGCGGTGTGTATGCTTGCCGGATGCTCCGCGGGAAAAGCGGGGAATGCGGTGTCAAAAACAGAGGATACGACGGTGGACGTTGTCTGCACCGTCTTTGCGCCGTATGACTGGATGCGCGAGCTGACGTCCGGCGCGCAGAACGTGCGCGTGACGCTGCTTGCGGCGGACGGGACGGATCTGCATAACTATCAGCCGACGGTGTCGGACGTGCTGACGCTTTCTTCCTGCGATGTACTCGTGTACGTCGGCGGCGAATCGGACGGCTGGGTCAAGGACGTGCTTGCCGACGGCAAAGCGGAGGACGTGACGGCGGTCTCGCTCATGGACTATCTGCATGACCGCGTCAAAACGGAAGCCTATACCGAGGGCATGCAGGTGCACGGGGAGACGGAGCAGGCGGAAAACGACGAACACGTCTGGCTGTCGCTCGACAATGCACGGGCGTGCCTTGCGCCGCTTGCCGACGCGCTGTGCCTTGTCGATCCGGCGCAGGAAGACGTGTATCGGAGCAACCAAGAGCGCTACGGAAACGAGCTTACTTCTCTGCGGGAAACTTATACGGATACGCTCGGCGGGCGCACCGTGAACACCGTCATCGTGGCGGACCGCTTCCCGTTCCGCTATCTGTTCGACGAATACGGCATCGACTATGACGCCGCGTTTCCCGGCTGTTCCGCCGAAACGGGCGCGTCGTTCGATACCGTTCTGACGCTTGCCGGCAAGATCGACGCACTTGCGCTCGATGCTCTTGCCGTGACGGAAAGCGCCGACGGGGCGCTTGCGCAGTCGGTCGCCGAAAACGCGCATCGCGGCGATGTTGCCGTCGTGACGCTCCATTCCCTGCAATCGGTAAACCGCAAGGAGATCGAGGACGGCATTTCCTATCTTGCGGTCATGCGGGACAACCTGGATTCCCTCTGCGTATTATTGCAGGTCGCCGGGACACCCCGATAAAACAGAAAGGCATTTCTATGAAACAGATCGAATGTACCGACCTTACCCTCGGATACGGCGGTACGACCGTCGTCGAGCACCTTTCCTTTTCGATAGAGGAGGGGGACTATCTCTGCATCATCGGGGAAAACGGCTCGGGAAAAACGACGCTCATGAAGACGTTGCTTGATTTGAATAAGCCGCAGAAGGGCAAGGTGCACCGCACCATACGCCCGAAAGAGATCGGCTACCTGCCCCAGCAGTCCGCCGTTCAGCGGGACTTTCCCGCGACGGTGAGGGAGATCGTTCTGTCGGGCTGTCTCGGAAGCAAGCGCTTTTTCTCGTTTTATACGGCGTCTGACCGTGCCAAGGCCGCCGACGCCATGGAAAAGCTCGGTGTTGCCGACCGTGCCTCCGACAGTTTCAAGGATCTTTCGGGCGGGCTCAAACAGCGCGTTCTGCTGGCCCGTGCGCTGTGCGCCTCCAAAAAAATGCTGCTGCTCGACGAGCCGGTCGCGGGACTCGACGCCGCCTCCACGGAAACGCTCGGCGCCCTCATCGCCGATCTCAACCGCCGTCACGGCGTGACGATCGTCATGATCACCCACCGTTCGCCGGAGGAACTGCCCGATGCCACGCATTTTCTGCGGCTGTCCGCAGCGCCGCTTTTCGGCACGCGTGAGGTCTTTTTATCACGGCAGGAAGGGGGAGAAGCACATGATTGACAATCTTCTGTATTCTTCTTCGTTCCCGTTCGTGCGGTATGCGTTTATCGTGTGCATACTCATTTCGCTGTGTGCCGCCGTGCTGGGCGTTATCCTCGTGCTTAAACGGTTTTCCTATCTCGGCGACGGGCTTTCGCACTTTGCGTTCGGCGTGGTCGCTTTTGCGGCGGTCATCGGGCTCACCGACAATCTGCTTCTTGTCCTGCCGCTGACGGCGCTCTGTGCCATACTGCTTCTCAAAACCGGGCAGAATCCCCGCGTCAAGGGGGACGCCGCGACGGCGGTCGTTTCGGTCTCGTCGCTTGCGGTCGGTTACTTGCTGCTCAACGTCTTTTCGCCGTCCGCCAATCTTGCCGGCGACGTGTGCAGTACGCTGTTCGGCTCGTCGTCCTTGCTGACGCTCAAAAAGAGCGACGTCATCCTCTGCGCCGTGCTGACGGCGGTCATTTTGATTGCCTTTGTTTTACTGTATAACCGCATTTTCGCCGTCACCTTCGACGAGCCGTTCGCGCTTGCCACCGGAACAAAGGCGTCGCTGTACAATACGCTTCTTGCCGTGCTGGCGTCGGTCGTCATCGTCATGGCGATGAAGCTTGTCGGCTCGCTTCTCATTTCCGCCCTGCTTGTTTTCCCGGCGCTTTCGGCACTGCGCGTCTTCAAGAGCTTTAAGGCGGTCATCCTCTGCGCGGGAATCCTTTCGGTCGTCTGTGCCTTTGCCGGGCTCGCGGTATCGGTCGTATTCTCGACACCGGCGGGGGCTACGGTCGTTGCCGCCGATCTTGTCGCTTTTCTGATCTTCTGCGCGGTGGGAAAAGGAAAAAAATAAGTATAATATGCCGATCATACGAATATAGTGTATCAGAATTTCAAGAGGAGAGATCACTATGTTCGTATGTTCTTTTAAGGCAAACAAATTCAAACTTTTTCTGTCTGCCGGGCTCATCGTGCTCGCCGCTGCGGCGGCGATCGCCCTGTTTCCCGAGACCGAGCACGCCGTGACGGTCAACGGCACGCAGGACGGGCGGGATATCCGTTTTGACAACGTAAAAACCGCTGCCGATGCCGTCACGTTTGCCGAAAGCATCGGTTTTCGGGTGGATCCGACGCCGAAGGAGACGGCTGAGGTGACGATCCCCTCAAAATTTGACGCCGTGACCGAACAGTATAACGAGATCCAGAAGAGTCAGGGCTTCAACCTCGCCAAATACAAGAACAAAAAAATATGCCGTTACACCTTTACGGTGACGGCACTTCCGGGCGGGCAGACGCTTCCGGCGGAGGGCGACGTACTGCTTTCGCTCCTCGTGTACAAAAACAAGATCATCGGCGGCGACGTATTCTATTCCGGCGAGCCGCAGGCGGTAGGCACCATACTGTAAGCATGCCGGCAGCGTGCCGCTGCACCCGATCCGCGCGCAGAGTGCCCTAAAATTTTTGCCAAACCCGCCCGCGTTGGACAGAGGCACAGAGCGGGATAGAATAACATTTCGTATAGCACGACTCTATATACATATCATCAATATCCGGCACTACGCCGCCGTTTGTGCTATGTAACGCATCCGTGCCGCATGGCTGGAGTTTGTGCGTGTCCCGTACCGATGCTGCCGTGATACCGCTTCGCACCTCCGCAAAACGTTTTTCCGTTTTGCGGAGCAGGGGGTTCGGGGTTACGCCCCGGCATTCTTTTTCCGCCACCTTTTTTCTCTTGTGAGAAAAAAGGTGGTTCGTTTCTCTCTCCGTGCCGCTTCGCGGCACGGATGTCGCGAGCCACGCTCGCGAATTGGGTGAAGCCGTAGGCTTCTATTCTGCGGAAACGAATTTGTATCCCTGCTCCTCGGTGATCCGGCGGCAGGTTTCGTCGTCGAGCGGAGCGGACAGCGTCAGCACGACGATGCCCTCCGTGTGGCTCGCGACCGCAAGCGTTACCTGCGGGAGCTCCTCGAAAACTTTTTTGACGCGTGCCTCGCAGTGCGGGCACATCATTCCTTCAATGTGTAAGGTCTTGTTCATGACTTTCTTCTCCTTTGTCTTTTGATTTTTTGTGTTGATAACGGGCTTTTCGGCGGATTGCGGCACGTAGAAACGGTAGAGATTCAGCCGAAGCGCGTTGGTCACGACGCACACGCTCGATAAACTCATGGCAAGCGCCGACAGCATGGGGCTCAGCGTGATGCCGAGCGGGACGAGCACGCCCGCCGCGACGGGGATGCCGCAGACGTTGTAGAAAAATGCCCAGAACAGGTTTTCCTTGATGTTGGTGAGCGCGGCTTTGCTGATCTTTACGGCGTTGACGACGTCGGCAAGCGTGCTCTTCATGAGCACGACGTCCGACGATTCGATGGCAATGTCGGTGCCGCTGCCGATGGCGATGCCGCAGTCGGCGAGCGCAAGCGCAGGTGCGTCGTTGATGCCGTCGCCCACCATGGCGGTGCGCCCCGACGCGGCAAGACGGCGGATGACCGCCTGCTTTTCGACGGGCGTCACGCCCGCGATGACCTCGTCCGCCCCGATGAGAGAGCCGACGTGCCCCGCCGTGAGGGCGTTGTCGCCCGATAACAGGACGACACGGAGCCCGAGGGAGCGCAGAGCCGATACGGCGTCCGCACTGTCCTCCTTGATGGGATCGGCAACGGCGATCACGCCGTAAAACCGGTCGGCGCAGGCGAAGAAGAGCGGCGTTTTCCCTTGCATAGAGAACGTTTCGGCGGCGGAAGCGATCCCGTCGGGAACGGGGGAAGCGGTACGAATGAAGGAGGCGTTCCCGCCGAAGCACCGTTTTCCGTCGATGACGGCGGAAAGCCCGCTTCCCGCGACGGCTTCAAAACCGGAGGAATCGGCGGGCGGGATATCGTTCTCACGGGCATAGGCACAGATAGCGGAAGCGAGCGGATGCTCGCTTTTTTGTTCGAGCGAAAAGGCGAGCGACAAAAGCGCCCCGCGTGAAACACCTTCCGCCGGCAGAATGTCGGTAACGGCGGGAATGCCTGCCGTGACTGTGCCGGTCTTGTCGAGACAGACGGTCTTTACTTTGCCGGTCTGCTCCAAAGCATCGGCGTTTTTGAAGAGGATGCCGCCGCGGGCGGCAACGCCGCCGGCGACCATGATGGCAACGGGCGTGGCAAGCCCTAACGAGCAGGGACAACTGATGACGAGTACCGCCACGGCACGGGAAAGCGCAAAGGAAAACGGTTTCCCGAGAAGTGACCAGACAAGGAGCGTGACGAGCGAAATGCCGAGCACGGTCGGCACGAAAACGGCGGCGACGCGGTCGGCAAAACGCGCGATGGGCGCTTTGGAAGCGGTGGCGTCGCGCACGGCACGGATGATCCCGGCAAGGGAGGTCTGCTCACCGACGCGCACGGCGCGGCAGACGAGATAGCCGGACGTGTTGACGGTAGCGGCGTAAACGGCGTCGCCCGGCGCCTTGTCGACCGGCAGACTTTCGCCCGTCAGCGCCGATTCGTCGACGGCGGAAACGCCCTCCGTCACTTCGCCGTCGGCGGGAAAGCTTTCGCCGGGCTTTACGGCGAACAGATCGCCCACGACGATCTCCGACGCGCTGATGCGCACCGTCTGCCCGTCCCGTATGACGTTTGCGTAGAGCGGCGCCAGCCGCGTCAGCGCCTGCAAGGCCGAGGTGGTCTTTCCCTTGGAGTAGGCTTCCAGCGTCTTGCCGACGGTGATGAGGGTGACGATGACGGCGGCGGAATCAAAATACCGTTCAGCGCCGCCGGAAAGGAGCGACCATACGCTGTACGCATAGGAGGCGCCGGCACCGAGGGACACGAGGGTGTCCATGTTGGGCGCTCCCCGCAGAACGCCGCGGGTACCGTTTATGAAAAAGCGGCGGTGAAGGATCAGAATGACGGTGCAGAGCAGCCATTCGGCGGCGCCGCAGACAAAAGGCGCACCGGGAAAGACGGGCAGGGGCAGACGTAAGAGGGAATGCCCCATCGTCAGATACAAAAGCGGCAGGAGAAGAATGACAGACAGCGCGATCTTCCGGAGAAGCGAGCGCGTTTCGGGCGAGAGACGTTCCTCCTTTGACGCTCCGTCGGCGTCGGGAGCGCTCCCGGGAGCGTCCGTCGGAAGGATGAGCCCGTAGCCGGCGTCACGGACGGCTTTCCGTAAGGCGATCGGGGAAACGTTTCCCTCGACCGACAGCGTGCCGGTCAGCAGATTGACCTGACAGTCCGTAACGCCCGGCACCGACCGGGCGGCTTTCTCGACGCGGGACGAGCAGGCGGCGCAGCTCATGCCCGTCACGGTGAAAACGGTCATTCCGATCCCTCCTTTTGCGAAAAATACATATATAGTATAAACCACTTTGCCGAAATATGCAAGAGTTCTTGACAGAATGGCGGAAAAGCCGTATACTTTAAGGAGAAAACACACAAAACGGAGGGAAGCGCGCATGGAAAAGGCAGAGATAAAAGAGGAGTTTTCCCGCACGGCGCAGGTCATCGGAAAAGAAGGCGTGAGAACGCTTGCGGGCAAGCACGTCGCCGTGTTCGGTATCGGCGGAGTGGGGAGCTACGCGGCGGAAGCGCTTGCACGTGCGGGTGTCGGCAGACTGACGCTCGTCGATCACGATACCGTTTCGCTTTCCAATATCAACAGACAGCTCCTTGCCCTGCACAGCACGGTGGGACGCAAAAAGACCGACGTCATGCGCGAACGTATCCTCGACATCAACCCCGACGCCGAGGTGCATACCGACGACCGCTTCTTCCTGCCGGAAAACGCCGGCACCTTCCCGTTTGACGGGGTGGATTTCCTTGTGGACGCCGTGGATACCGTCAGCGCCAAGATCGCGCTTGCCGGAATTTCCGCGCAAAGGCATATTCCGCTCATCAGCTCCATGGGCACCGGCAATAAGCTCGATCCGTCCCGTTTTGCCATCGCCGACGTTTTCGAAACGTCCGTCTGCCCGCTTGCACGCGTCATGCGCCATGAGCTCAAAAAGCGCGGCATCACGCACCTTACGGTGCTGTATTCCACCGAGGAGCCCGTCCGCGGTGCGGCGGAAAACCGCGAAGAAAACGCAGAGGAAAAACAGGTGCCCGGCAGTATGTCTTTCGTGCCGTCGGCGGCGGGACTCATGATCGCGGGATACGTGGTGCGCACGCTTGTCGGGACGGAGAAACGAAGTTGTGCAAAATCACCAAAACAGGCGGGTAATATTGTAAATATTGGCAATTGACAGAAAACAAAAAAAGTTATAGAATAATAGTGTCTAAAAATTCGCATTTTGTGCGGAAAAAGGAGAGAGAAAGAACTATGAAAAAAACACTCGCGCTTCTTCTTTCGCTGCTCATGGTTTTCAGCACGGTAGCCTTCGCGGCACCGGCACTGGATACCGTGGAATCGGCAAAGGAAGTTCCCACGACCGTTTCAAAGGCAGCTTTGAACGACGTGAAATCCATCGTGTACAGTTTTAACGACGGTACATATTCCGAATTCACCACTTTCGGCTCGCATTCCATCACGGGCTGCACGGGCGGAAAACTGAACATCCACCGGACCGGTGATTCTCAGGGTGCACTGTACTTCAATCCCACATCGCCGATCAACGGCAGCGTCTATAAGTACGCGCTCGTGAAGGTGTCTCCGGAATTCGGCATCAAGATGTATTTTGCCAACAATGCCTCTTATGCCGAGGCTAAGACCGTGACCACGACCACGATCCGAAACAATCACGACGGCACCTACTGGCGTCTTCTCAACCTTGCAGCCAACGCCGATTGGAATACGTCCTACTCCAATTTCATGATCGCCATTACCTCCGGCGCCGGCGATTATGCGCTGGATGAGTTCGTCTTCACGGACGACTATTCCGGATATCTCTCTTCGCTCCCGTATGACGGCAGCGATTATATCGACAGCATCATCATCAAGACGACGGCGAATGCCATCACCACGCTTGACGGCGAGATCGCGCTTTCCGTTTACACTCACACCGTGAAGGGCAACGAAGAGCTGTGCGATGCCAAGGGCTTGCAGTATACCACCGACAGCGTTGACGCACAGGTCACGCGCAACGCCGACGGCACGCTCAAACTTGTCGGTAAGGTAAACGGCTCCATCACCGTCACCGCCATCTACACCGAAGGCACGGAAGTGTTCAAGGCAAGCAAGACCATCCCGATCTCGGGACAGGGCACGCGCCAGAGCATGACCAAGATCCGCTATATGTCCTTCGGTAACTCCATCATGATGCACGCCAAAGCCGAAAGCCTCGGCTGGTACGCGGAAGACATGCGCGGCATGGCATCGACGGCTCTCGAAAACGACTATGTCCACCGCTTTGTCTACTACCTCGGCGAAAAGTACGGCAGTGAGAACATCACCTTCTTAAAGGGTGATTCGGTCGCCGACTTTGAGCGCACCATCGCGAACGGCTCTGATTCCCAGTGGAATTCCTACACCAATAAATTCGCCGCGACCGCGAAGGCTTATCAGCCGAACGTCATCACCATCCAGATGGGCGAAAACGGTTCGGGCGATCTGGAACATATGTCTGCGGCTGTCCGCAACATCGTCGGCAAGCTGCAAGATGCCTGCCCGGATGCTCAGATCATCATGGCGACCTCGTTCTGGGGCGGCGGCGCCGACGGCGCCAAGCTCGGTGCCGAGCAGATGGGGATTCCGATCGCCGACCTCGCATGGCTGACCGCAAGCGGCAACCCCGATTCCGGCAGAAACATGGCACACGCTTTCTTTGCCAACTGGGGCGTCGGTCAGCACCCGAGTGACTTCGGTATGGACAATATCGCAAAACTCTATTTTGAACAGTTCAATCTCGTGTCTTCCACCAACGAAGTCCGTACCATCTACACCGAGAAGCCTACCAGCCTCACCATTCTGGCACCTTCCGACAAGATCACCGTCAACCACGGTACCATGCAGTTTGATGCTGTTCTTACGCCGGAAAAGGCAACGCCCGGTGTGACGTGGTCGGTCGTCGGTGACGACGTCGAGCACATCGCCTCCATTGACGAAAACGGTCTTCTTACCGCTATCAACGACGGTATTGTCGAAGTCCTGTGCGTTTCCAACGCCGATCCTACCCTGCAAGACAGCGTCAATATCACCATCACCGGTCAGGCAACGCCGTACTGGCTGCATTACGATGCCAACACCGGGGATGCGGTCGAGCTCATGCCGGAAGACGACGTCTGGGCAAAAGAAACCTACAAGCTTTCCAACATCTGCCCGACGAGAGCAAAATATAACTTCGTCGGCTGGTCTCTCTCCGACGACGGCAGTACCGGACTTGTGAACACCGTCGAAATGAACAAGGACGTTGTCGTGTACGCGATCTGGGAAGATGCCGTCAAATGGACGTTCGAGCGTGAGGGCGACCTCATGGGCTTCACCTCCATCAACGGCTACCACTTCAAGGGACTCGGACATGAATTGCAGGCACTCGCGACCGGTATGACGGAAGGTACGCTGGAAGGCGCCCTCATCGTCTGCTCGCCCGAGATCGCCGTCGATTCCTCCAAGTACGATTACCTTGTTCTGCTTTCCACCAACTCGGTCATCCGTCCGGATACCATCATGTACCTCAAAGTGATTTCCACCGAGGGCGATTACTACTATCAGCTCCCGGTCACCTCGACGAATCTCACGCAGTATCCGTTCGATATTTCCAACGTCGAAGGCACTATCACCGGTTTTGAGATCACCCCGACCAACATCGACTGCGCATTCCTCATCGACGAAGTCGGCTTCTCGGAAGGTCTCACCATCGAGTACGACGGCAACACTACGCATAAATCTCTTGCCAACGTTCCGAACGACGGCTATACCAGAACCGTTTCGCAGGACTTCCCGACGAGAGATAACTACACCTGTATCGGCTGGTCTCTCTCGCCCGACAGTTCCCTCATCGTCGGCAGCACGCTTCCGGATTGGGTTTCCACTCCGACCAAGCTGTACGCCGTCTGGGAAAAGAACGACCACTGGGAATTTGAAAACCTCAACGGTCTGAGCACCCAGAACATCTCTTCCATCGAAGCCGTAGACGGTATCTTACATTATTCCACCAGCCACAGCGACCCGATCATCCACCCGACGACGGGCGGTTTCACCACCGCTTCCACCGGCGGCGTGCTCAAAATCCGCATGATGTATTCCTGCGCGACCGATACCAGAGCGCAGGTGCAGGTTTTCTATCAGACCTCTCTCAGCGAGACCACGACGGAAGATAAGTCGCAGGCATATCAGTTCATCCCTGTCGATCAGTGGCAGGTAGTCGAGCTTGACTTCCGCAAGCAGAAGCTCTCGGAAGCACCCAGCAGCTACTGGGGCGGTACGCTCAAAGGTATGCGTTGGGATCTGTCCGACAGACTCGGCGACGTGTACGTCGATTATATCCGCTTCGCCAACGCGGTCTGCCGCGTGGCACTCAAGGGCGGCTCCGACCGTGTCGTCAGCACGGATGACGCTATTTACCTCGTACCGAATGACGTAACGATCATCCCGCAGGGCAAGACGGCGTTCCGCGGACTTGCTCTCACCGGTAACATCGACATGGCGAAAGGTTACGTCACCGTTCCGACAGACGGCACGCTTGAAATTTCCGAGCACGCCGACTATGTGGCATTCCGTCCGGATGCCGCTACCCTCGCTTCGACCTCGTACTTCCGCTTTAACGGATGCGGCATCGATGCTGCGGCGGAAGACGTCTTCTACATCCTCAAAACCGAAGACGGTTTCGCAGATGTCGAATGTTACAACGCAACCGGAAGCCTCATCAACAGCTTTACGGTCGGCTCCAACGAGTTCATTCAGGAGGGCAACACCGTCAAGATCGCTTATACGGCTGACGTTGCCAAAGTGAGCGGTGCCAATACCGCGGCTCTCGTCTGCTACGAAGGCAACCGCATCATCGGCATCAAGCTTGTTCCGGTCACGGACGGCGTTATCCTTCCGTTCACCGAAAAGCTCACCGTGGACGGCACGGCAACGGCTGTCAAGATGATCGTTCTCAGTACGGCGAAGAATGCGCTCAAACCCATTCGCAGTGCGATCTCGTTCGCCGAAGAGCCGGATAGCAGAAGACCCAGACCCATCCACTGATAACGCGGCTTTTTCAAAAATCAAGAGCAGTCCCGCAAGGGACTGCTCTTTTGTATAAAAAACCGGATGTCGCCGTCAAGGGGCATCCGGGTTTCGTTTTTCGTTTGTTTTATGGAATGTCAGCGGATGCCCGCGGCAAAGGGATACAGGTGCGACGCATACATGGCGCAGACGGAGGACGCCGGCAGGGAGTAGCGTTCGTTCCGGGCGTAGGGGACGTGCACGACGGTGTCGGCGTGCTCCATGAAAACAGGAGAGATGCCGCGCTTTTCGCCGCCGATAAACAGCACGAAGGGCGATGCGGGGGCAAATTCGTGAAGCGGTACCGAGCGTGCGGAAAGTGCCGAGCAGACGAGCTTCAGCCCCGCTTCGCAAAAGAGGGAAACGGCGTCGGCGTCGTCATGCGGCGCAAAGGCGATGGGACACTTTTCGTATGCGCCGGCAGAGGAGCGGGCAAGCACCGGGGAGGCGGAAAGGAGATCGCGCTCCGGCAGAAACAGCCCGCACGCGCCGAGCGCGTAAAAAGAGCGGATGGCGTAGGCAAGATTGAAGGGGTCCTCGATGCCGTCGAGATAGACGTAATAGCGCAAAGCGCCCGGAGAGGGCAGGGAAAGCAGTTGGTCAGGCGCAGGGAAGGTGCGCTCGCCGACAAGAGCGATGACGCCGCCGAAGGAGGCGGCTGGCGTGATGCCGTACCGGGCGGCGACGGCGAGGATTTCCTCACGGGGACAGAGCGTGACGGGAACACCGGCATCTTTCAGAAAAGCGAGAAACGCGAGCGTCTTGCGGTCACGCTGTGCCTTCTTGCGGCTGTCAACGTAGACGCCGTGTATCGGACGGTTGTGCGATTCTATGGCGGCTCTGACGGCGATCATGCCGTCGAGAACGGTCACGGGGGTGTCTTTGTCGTTCGTCATGGCGTCAGTTTCCCTCGGTCGGTGCCGGGGAAGCGGTGTCCGCCGCGGCGGCAGATCCGTCGGCGATCTTTCCGTCGATAAAGGTGCCGGTGTAGGGCTCGCGACCGGGCGTGAAGGTGTAGCTGCCGGTACCGTTCATGGTGTCGGCGGCGAAATCGCCGGTATAGCTTTCGCCGGAAGCAAAGGTGTAGGTGCCCTTGCCGCTTTTGAGATCGTTGAGAAAATCGCCGACGTAAACGTCACCGTTGGCGTAGACGTACTTGTTTTTGCCGGTATAGATCATGCCGTTTTCGAGTTGTACCGTTACCTCGACGTTGCCGTTTTTGCGGTCGTCGACGAAAGCACCGTAGTAATACGAGCCGTCGGCGTAGTATTCCGCACCGGTGCCGTTGCGCTTGTCGTTCTGGAAATTGCCGTAGTAATACGAGCCGTCGGGAAAGGTGTATTTGCCGAAGCCGTTCTTTTTGCCGTCTAAGACCTGTCCCTCGTAGCGGGCGCCGCGCGAGGAGGTGATGACGGCGGAGCCGGTCAGCTTGTCGTCAAGGAAATCGCCTTCGTAGACGTCGTCGGTTTTGGCATAGGTGATGGTGCCCTTGCCGTCGCGAAGGATGCCCTTAAAGGTGCCGGTATACACGTCGCCGGTGTTGTAGGTGACGGTGCCGTGAAGGGTGTTTTCGTCGACGGCGAGCTTGCCGGAGAGTCCCGTTTCATAGTGAACGGTACCCGAGACCGGCTGACCGTTCTTGATAAAGCCGGAGAAGGTGACGTCGTCGGTCTTGATATAGCGGTATCCGATGGCAAGCAGAACGACGCCGAGCAGGGCGATGAGCACGAGTGTGACGAGCAGAATGGACGCCAGGGGGCTCTTGCGGGTGCGTGCGGCGGGACGGCGTGCGGAGGAGTCGGAACGTTTGGGGGAAGAAGTGGGGCGGTTGTTGGTCATGACGGTTGTCCTTTCTTATCGGGCGTCGGCGTTTTCGCCGATCGTTTCGGTTTCTTGTGTGTCGGCAGGCGTTTCCGTGAGCCGTTCGGCTTCGGTCGGTTCTTCCTGCCCGGCGGACGGGGCTTCTTCGGCTTGCTCCGCGGTCTGTTCTTCGGCGAGTCGGGCTTCTTCGGCAAGTCTTTCCTGCTCGGAGCGGATCTGCTCTTCTAAAAGCGACTCGCTTTGTTCCTCGGTGGTGGAAAGCGTGGTGCCCTCCGACGAGAAGAGCTTTGCGGTATAACTGCCGAAGTAACGGATGATGCCGGCGGCAAGCAGAGCGGCGACGAGCAGCAGCGCCAGCACAAGGAGAAGCTTGTACAGCGGCGTGCTTTCCGTCATGTGCCGCTTGAAGGAGCGATTTTCCGTATTTTCGGGCGGCAGATAGTAGCGGCAGAACGTTTTTTTCTGAAATAACAGTTCTTTGTCGCGCTCTTTTCCGTTTTGGTCTGTCGGCGGGATGCGCACAATGCTCTTATACAGCCGCGCATTGCCGAACGAGACGTTTTCGGTGTACCACAGCGCAAAGCGGGAAAAGCCGATCTCGGCGAGCGTCAGCGCCGTTTCCGGTGTTTCCGCCTTTTTGTCGAGCAGAGCCCGCACGAGGGCTTTGGCAAAAAATTCGTTTAAGAATGCGGTGAGCGTGCCGGCAACAACGGCGGCAAACAGTGCCCACACGAGCAGTTCCACGGTAGATGTCGTCAGATTCAAGAGGGATCGTCCTTTCGGTATGGTCGGGCGCGGGATCAGTCGTCAAAGAAATCGTTTCCGCACAGCGTTTTGAGCAGGGCTTCGAGGTCCTCGCGTCCGTAAAACTCGATTTCCAGCTTGCCGTCGCCCTTCTTGGGATTGCGGCAGACAAGCCGCGATTTTCTGCCCATGCGGGAGGAAAAGCGCTCGGCGAGGGTGTCCATATAGGCGCGCTCGCTGAGAGAGGGTGCTTTTTTCGGCGCGGCGTCCTTCTGCCGTTGTTTGAGAAAGGCTTTGACGTAAGCCTCCGTTGCCCGGACGGAAAGGTTTCCCTTCTGTACGGCGGCAAAGACGGCGAGGATGTCCTTTTCCGTCGGCAGGGCGAGCAGCGTGCGGGCGTGTCCTGCCGAAAGCGTGCCGTTTTCCACGGCGGCGAGCACCTTTTCGGGCAGGGAGAGCAGGCGTAAGGAATTGGTCAGTGCCGGACGGGAAACGCCGACGAGAGAAGCGGTCTCCTCCTGCGTCAGCTCAAATTCGTCGATGAGGCGCTTGAAGCCGCGTGCCGTTTCGACGGGGTTGAGGTCCTCACGCTGTAAGTTCTCGATGAGCATGATGGCGCCGGCCTCCTTGTCGGAGAGCACCTTGATGACGACCGGAACCTCCGCAAGGCCTGCGGCCTTTGCGGCACGCCAGCGGCGTTCGCCCGATACGATGCGGTATTTGCCGTCGAGCTTTTGTTTTTCGACGGCGGAAGCGTTCACACTTGCCGCCGGGCGCACCACGAGCGGTTGGAGGACGCCGTGCTGACGGACGGAATCGGTGAGCGCGTCAAGAGCCGCCGCGTCAAAGTGTTTTCGCGGCTGCGTCTTGTCCGGCTCGATGTCGGCAAGCCGCAGAAACGTCAGCGGGGAGTCCGCCTTTTCGGCGGGCTGTTTGTCATAATCCTGGAAGAGTGCGTCAAGACCTCTGCCGAGGCCACCGAGTTTTTTTGCCATACTGTCATTCTCCGTTCGGAATCAAAATTGAAATTTTCGGAATTTTCAGAATTGGAAATATAAGAAGGGACTGTAACTGCCTGCGGCGAGAAATGCCGTACAGACGAAGAGGATCCCCGCAAGCAGTACGCCGCGCGTGACGGTGACGACCGTCGAAGCGGCGGCGGAGCGCTCGGAAAGCACGGCGAGACGCTTTTGGATAAGCGGCAGGACGGGCGTGCAGAACAGAAAGGCGAGCAGGATGAAGAACAGCTCGTTCATGAAGGCGACGGTGAAATCGGCGCTTACAAGCGCGTCCGCACCGCCGAACATCCTTGCAAGGTAGGCGAACGCCCCGCCGATGTCGGTGAAATAGAAGAAGACAAAGCCGACGTTGACGACGATGAGCAGGTAGACGTGGCGGATAAACGCGGGCAGTTTTTCAAAGAAAGGCTTGCATAGGCGCTCCAAGGCGATAAATAGCCCGTTGTATAAGCCCCAGATGACGAAATTCCAGCTTGCACCGTGCCAGAAGCCGGTGAGAAACCACACGACGAACAGATTGAGGTAAACGCGCTTACGGTTGCCGCCGAGCGGGATGTAGACGTAATCGCGGAAAAAGGAGCCGAGAGAGATGTGCCAGCGCCGCCAGAATTCCGACACCGACTGCGAAATATACGGATAATTGAAATTTTCGGGAAAGCGGAAGCCGAAGATGCGCCCTAACCCGATCGCCATGTCGCTGTACCCGGAGAAGTCGAAATACAGTTCGACGGTGTACATGACGATGCCGAGCCATGCGGCGAGCGTGGAAAGAGACGCCGGATCGGCGTCCATGAAGCGGCGCACGGTGAGGGCGGCGGTGTCGGCGAGAATGACCTTTTTGGCAAGCCCGATAAGAAAGCGTTCGATGCCCTCACGCACGTTCGTAAAGGAGACGGCGGGCTTTTCGATGTCCGACGCGACGTCGGCGTAGCGCACGATAGGGCCGGCGATAAGCTGAAAATACATGGAAAGATACAGTAAATATTTGACAAATGAAGTCTGTGCCTTCACGTTGCCGCGGTAGACGTCGATGACGTAGGTGAGCGTCTGGAAGGTGTAGAACGAGATGCCGATGGGTAATTCCCATTCGGGAACGGGCAGGAAGGAGCCAAAGAGGGCGTTGACGTTTTCGGCGAGAAAGCCGCTGTATTTGAAGGCGACAAAGATGCCGATGTCAATGATGAGTGAGGCGGCAAAGGCGACCTTTGCCCGTCCGGTGCCGCGGTGGCGGTCGATGATCCTGGCAAGGGTGAAATCCGAAAACGCCGTTGCCACGAGCAGAAGCATCCACGCCGGTCTGCCCCACGCGTAAAACACGAGAGAAAAGATGAGCAGGATCGCCCGTTTGACGCGCAGAGAAGGAAAAATGAAGTATAAGATCAGATTCAGCGGTAAAAATAGGAACAGAAAGACGGGACTTGCAAAAATCATGAAAATACCTCGTGGAAAGGAAAATGAAAAATGGATAAAAGACAGTACAGCGAGAAAGAAAAGAAAGCCTTCCGTGCTTATGCCGACCGGCATGCGCCGTCATCGGCGCTGGGAAAGGACTGCGTCGGCGCGTTTGTCGGCGGCGGCGTCATCTGCTGTATCGGGCAGGCGCTTTCCGACGCGGCAAAGGGACTCGGCGTTTCGCCGGAGAACGTCAAAACGGTCGTCCCGGTGGGGCTGATCTTTCTTTCCTGCCTGCTCACCGCGCTCGGCGTGTACGATAAAATCGCAAAGTTCGCGAAAGCCGGCACGCTCGTTCCCATCACCGGCTTTGCCAATGCCGTGTGTTCCTGCGCCGTTGATGCCAAAAGCGAAGGGTACGTGCTCGGCGTCGGCGCCAAAATGTTTACCATCGCGGGACCCGTCATCGTGTACGGCAGTATCGCGTCGGTGGTGTGGGGCGCGGTGTACTATTTTCTGATGACGTAAGTCAGAGCGTCAGTTCTTCGAGATCAATGGCGGCGCTGGCGTCGATCTTGGTGCGGGCGGGAAGCGAATGCGACCTGCCGCAGACCTTGCATACCACCGAGACGGTGTCGTAGTCGATGAGTACCTTGACGGCATGGCTCGCGCACTTGCCGCAGATGATCTTCTGCCGTGCCGTCAGCTCGTCGAGGGCGAACAGCACCTCACGCACGACGTTGGTGTCCGCGACCAGCATATCCGATTGCTTTTGCGCGTTTTCGTCGTCGCGGTCGTCGGCAAGTAAGTCCATGATGAGCGATTCAGTGCTGTCGACGGCGTCCTCGAGCTTGTCCTCGTCGGTTCCGATATAGCAGACGTCGATGCCCGAAAAGGAGCACGGCAGGGTGAGGATATCCTTGGAAAAGAAGGTGTCGGCGTCAACGGAAAAGGGGTGCGGGTGCGGGCAGACGAGGCAGGGCACCGAAAGACGCACGCTGTTTTGCACGAGCGAGAGGGTAAGGGCGGATTTGTGACACTGGATGCATTCCGCCTTAAAGGAGCCGGCAAGCATATGCGGACTCACGGAGGCGGAAATGACGGCACCGCAGTAGGGGCAGCGGAAAGCGATGTTGGTGAGGGAATCGGCGTTCATAGTAAGCCCTTTCTGAGAGAAAAGTGTTGATTTATCGGGGAAAATATGATAGAATAAAAAGCAGAAACGGGAACAGAGGTGCGGCAATGGAAGAAAAAATCTATACCATCCCGGTGACGGAGGCCTTTTCCGCGGAAGAGGGCTGTCCGTTCTGCCGGCTGTATCGGAATCTGGAAGAGACGGAGCGTGATCTTGTCATGGGGGCGTCCATGATGGAACCGGACGTGCGCATCAAGACCAACGAAAAGGGCTTCTGCCGCCGCCACTACGGCATGATGCTCGAAAAAGGAAACCGGTTGAGCCTGGCGCTCATGCTGGAAAGCCATCTCGCCTGCCAGAGGGAGAAAACGGCGATACATAAAAAAGCGCTGTTCGGCGAAAAGGATGCAAGCGTCAAGGCGGCGGAAGCCATCCGCGCTCTCTCGGAAAGCTGTTATATCTGCGAGCGGGTGGAGGAGAAGTTCTCCAAAATGCTCGCGACGGCGGTGTATCTGTGGGAAAAGGAGCCGTCCTTCCGCGAGCTTACCGGCAAACAGCCGTATTTCTGCCTGCCGCATACGGCACGGCTTCTCGGTGCCGCGGCAAAACTCGACAAAAAATCGTACGCCGCGCTGACAGAGACGCTGCATACCGTGCAGGAGGCGTATGAAACGTCGCTTGCGGAGGATGTGTCGTGGTTCTGCAAAAAGTTCGATTACCGGTACGAAAACGAGCCGTGGGGCAACGCCAAAAACGCGCCCGAACGTGCCATTGCTTTTCTGTGCTCCGGACAACCCGAGGAAAAATAAAAGAAAAACGTCTGCGGCGTGAGGGTGCTTCCCTCACGCTCATTTTGCGCTTTCACGGTGCGTTCACCCGATCCCGATCACTCGGAAAGGCGGTAGCACAGCGCCATGAGCGAATCGCCCATGTGCACGTTTTCGATGATGACGCCGGGGAAGTCCGGCAGAGAGAGTTCGGCGTTAGAAAAATTCCATAGCCCGCGCACGCCGCTTTCGGCGAGCATGCGTGCCGTTTCGGGAACGGCAGTCCTCGGCAGTGTGAGGATGGCGATGGAAATGCCGCGATCCCGGCAGAAGGAGGCGAGCTCGCTTGCCGGGCGTACGGTGAGATTTCCGTAGGTCTTCCCGACGACGTCCTCGTTCCCGTCAAAGAGCCCTTCGCCCGATCCCCCGCGTTTCTCGAACATGGGCGTTCCGATGAGGGCGCGTCCGAGGTTGCCGACGCCGACGATGACGGCGGTGTAGCCTTTGTCGACGCCGAGAATTTTCGAGATCTCGCCGCACAGGTACTCGACGTTGTAGCCGTAGCCCTGCTGACCGAAGCCGCCGAAGCAGTTGAGGTCCTGTCGGATCTGCGAAGCCGTCAGGTGCATCCGCTCGGAGAGCTCGTGCGACGAGATGCGGTAGATGTCGGCGGCGAGCAGTTCTTTTAAGTAGCGGTAATAGCGGGGCAGACGGCGGATAACGGCGTTGGAGATGCGCTTGCCCTTGCCGGATTCGGAAATATTCATGGGAAGCTCCTTTCTTCGGTTGCGGCAAAGCCGGAAAAGGCGTCGCCGGACAGAATACCGAAAATCAACAGGATTTTGTGAACAATTTGAAGGATGATGTGCCGCGGTATGCATATGTTTACATAATTATCAACATATCCACAGGGTTATCAACAGCTTTTTCTGTCGAAAAAGGTCTTATTCCCGCGGATTTTTGTTTGGTTTTCACAGATTGTGAAAATCCGCACCGTAGCAGGAACGGAATTATGTCAAATTCGGAAGACGGAAAAATCGTGTTTTTGCACAAAATTCACCGTCAAAAACCGTGATATTGACGGGCTCATTCCGCGACGTCCGCCGTCGCGCAGGCGTTGAGCGCATAGTCGCGGAAATCGGCGGCCTTGCCGATAAATTCATAGTAGCCCTGCGAAGCGATCATGACGGCGTTGTCGCCGCAGAGGGAAAGCGGCGGGCAGAAGAGCGTCACACCGTGCTTTTCGCAGAGGGCGGCGATGTGGGAGCGCAGATGGCTGTTGGCGGAAACCCCGCCGGCAAGCACCAGACGGCGCGTGGGAAAATCCGTGGGGGAGCGGAACAGCGCCGTAAGCCGCGCCGTGATCTCCCGGCAGACGGCGGCGGTAAAGGAGGCGGCGACGTCCGCCTTGACGATGGGCGTTCCGAGCTGGTCGGCGTTGTGCAGATAGTTGATGGCGGCGGTTTTGAGCCCCGAAAAGGAAAAATCGTAGGGGCTGTCGAGGCGCGTTTCGGGAAAACGGATGGCGTCCGGGTTTCCGCTTTCGGCGAGCCTGTCCATTTTGGCGCCGCCCGGATAGGCGAGCCCGATAAGGCGGGCGACCTTGTCGAAGGCTTCTCCGGCGGCGTCGTCACGCGTCGCGCCGAGAAGCGAAAAATCGGTGTAGGAGCTCACGTTGATGAGAGAGGTGTGTCCGCCGGACATGACGAGCGCCGTGAAGGGCGGTTCGAGAAGCGCGGCATCGGTGCCGTTGTAATGCGTATAGTTGGCGGCGATGTGCCCGCGGATGTGATGAACGGGCACAAGCGGAAGATCGTTCGCGTAGGCAAAGCCCTTGGCGAAGCTGACGCCGACGAGAAGCGCCCCGATAAGCCCGGGACGGTTGGTCACGGCGACGGCGGTAAGGTCGCGTGCCGAAAGATGAGCGTCGGCAAGCGCCTGCGCGGTCAGCGAGTGGATGGCTTCCGTGTGGGCACGGGAGGCGATCTCGGGGACGACGCCGCCGTAGAGGGCGTGTATGTCGATCTGAGAAGCGACGACGCTCGACAGCACGGTCCTGCCGTCGCGGACGACAGAGGCGGCGGTTTCGTCGCAGGAGGATTCAATGGCGAGAATGTTCATGATTGACTCCGATATACGGTATTATTCGTAATGCCGCGTTTATAATTCATAATTCAGCAGAAGCGCGTCTTCGACGGGATGCGTGTAAAAGCGGCGGCGAAGCCCCGCTTCAAAAAAGCCGGATGCTTTGTAAAGGGCGATGGCGGGCACGTTGGAGGTACGCACTTCCAGTGTCAGCCGCGTCCGTTCT
This sequence comes from Eubacteriales bacterium, assembly GCA_045598975.1. Lineage (GTDB taxonomy): Bacteria > Bacillota > Clostridia > Oscillospirales > CAG-382 > UMGS882. Next base: position 3,401 of record JAZRVE010000003.1, on the reverse strand, counting down.
TTTTCTTCGGCAAGGCGTATAAGCTCTTTTAACAGAGCCGAGGCGACGCCGCGTCGGCGAAAAGCGGTTGACACGGCGACGTTCGCGATCTGTACGTCGTCCGGCGAAAGCGAGAAGGTGACGTAGCCGGCGAAAACGTCGCCGCACAGGGCGACAAACGCGCCGTTGAAAGGAAAATCAAGAAAACCGGCAAGCGTGTTTTCGCTCCACGGCTCGGCAAAGCACTCTTTTTCAAGCGCCGCGACGGCGGCAAGATACGGGTGCGCTTCGCGTATGACGGTGATCATAGCTTGCCCGCCTGTACGGCGTCGATGATCTTCCCGATGCCCTCCGTGATATGGGTGAGACAGCGTCTGTAAACCGCGAGATCCCCGCCGAAGGGATCGGAAACCTCTGCGGGAAAGCGGTAGATCTTGTCGGAACAGGTCGGGAACGCCGCGACGAGCGACGTGCTGATGGCGTAGGTCAGACCGAAAATGCAGTCGCATTCCTCGAGCAGTTCCGGAGAAAGCGGGCGGGAGGAGCCGGCAAGCGAGATGCCGGTCTCGGCGAGCGCCGCGACGGCGTCCTGCGAATAGGGAAGCCCGAATTCGGTGTGAAGCCCGGCGGAAAAAGCCTCCGCCGGAATGTCCTTTTCACGGCAAAGGCTGTTGAAGACCGCCATTGCCATGGGACTGCGGCAGGTGTTGCCGGTGCAGACGAATAAGAATTTTTTCATATATGCCCCTTTGTTTTTTCGGTCAATATCCGAATTTTCCGCTCAGGCTGTCATCGTTTTCGATCCACTCGTCGGTGGGGTAAACGGTGAAGCGCTCGGGGGAGTTTCGTACGATGACCTCGCGGATGCCGGCGTTGAGAACGGCGCGCTTGCACATCATGCAGGAGCAGGAATCGGGGATGAGCTCGCCGTTTTTGGCGTCGATGCCGACAAGATACAGCGTGCTGTCGAGCATCTGCTCGCGGGAGGCGCTGATGATGCAGTTCATTTCGGCGTGTACCGAGCGGCACATCTCGTAGCGCTCGCCGCGGGGGATGTTCATCTCGTCGCGTGTACAGCAGCCGAGATCACAGCAGTTTTTGCGTCCGCGTGGGGCGCCGTTGTAGCCGGTGGCGATGATGACGTCGTTTTTGACGAGGATGGCGCCGTATTTTTTGCGCAGACAGGTCGAACGTTCGGCGACGGTGGCGGCAATGTCGAGATAATAGTTCTCCTTGGTGATGCGATCCATAGCAAAGTCCTCCGTGTCATACCCGTGATATACTTACACAAACCCATATTAAGCACTATTTAATATTATAGGAAAAAAATATGATTTTTTCATGTCCGTATTTTGAACAAAGCGCAATCTTTTTCACGACGGGACGGAGCGTAAAAAAAACGGGAAAATAAAAGAAAAACTGCCGAAAAAGCCCTTGACTTTCGGCAAAAAAAACGGTACAATGAAAATGGAAATTCAAAAAACGGAGGATGCGGACCATGCGTGTCATTGTATGCGAAAACTACGAAGAACTGTCTAAAAAAGCGGCGAAGCTGGTTGCCAGCCAGGTGATCTTAAAGCCGGAAAGCGTTCTGGGACTTGCCACGGGCTCAACGCCCGTCGGAATGTATAAAGAACTGATCCGGATGTATAAGAAGGAGGATGTCGATTTTTCCGAGGTGCAATCGGTCAATCTTGACGAATACTATCCCATAAAGAGGAGCAATGAGCAGAGTTACTACCATTTCATGTGGGAAAACCTGTTTTCTTCCATCAATATCAAGCCGGAGAACACGCATCTGCCAAACGGTGAAGCAACGGATCCCGAAGAGGAATGCCGCCGGTACGAGCAGATCATCCGGGAATGCGGCGGCATCGACCTGCAAATCCTCGGCATCGGGCAGAACGGGCACATCGGCTTCAACGAGCCGGACGCCACGCTCAGCACGGCGACGCACCTGACCGATCTTACCGAGAACACCATCAAGGCGAACTCCCGCTTTTTCGATTCGTTTGACGACGTGCCCAAGCAGGCGCTCACCATGGGCATTTCGACCATTCTGAAAGCCAAAAAGATCATTCTGCTTGCCAGCGGCGCTTCCAAGAGCCGTGTTGTGGCAAAGCTTCTTGCCGACGGCATTGATACCGAAGTACCCGCCACCATGCTCAAAACGCATCCCGACGTGGTGCTCATCTGCGATAAGGACGCCTACACCGGCGCCCGACTCGGCATCGACATCGGCGGGACGTATATCAAATTCGCCGTGGTCGACAGCAAGCAGATCAAGTATAAGAACACCATCGAAACGGCGGATACGGCGGAAAAGATTCTGTCCGACATTACGACGGAGTGCGAAAAGATCACGAAAAAGTATTCCATCAAGACCGCCGGTGTCGGCACGCCGGGACGCATCAAGAAGGGGCTTGTCAATGCCGTCAACCTGCCGTTTTCCGACCTTGCGCTCGAAAAAGAGCTCGGGGAGCGCACCGGTCTTCCGGTGACCGTCGATAACGACGCCAACTGCGCGGCGCTCGGCGAAGCGGAGTTCGGCACGGGGCGTGACTGCGAAAACATCGTGCTCGTCACGCTCGGCACAGGCGTCGGCGGCGGCATCATCATGAATCACCGCATCTGCCGAGGCGAGAACAGCATGGGCGAGATCGGGCATATCATCGTGGATGCGCACGACGGACTGCCGTGTCCCTGCGGACAGAAGGGTTGCTGGGAGCAGTATGCGTCGGTCGGTGCCTTCTCGCGGCAGGGGGAAGCGGCGGCAAAGGCGAATCCCGACAGCCGTCTTGCCGAAATATACAGAGAAAACGGCAAGCTCAACGGGCTTCTCATCTTTCAGGCGATGAACGAGGGCTGTGAGGTGGCGAAAGCCGTATTCGATCAGTATCTGAATTATCTTGCGGTCGGTATCGACAGTCTCGCCAACATTTTCGGACCGGACGCCATCATTCTTGCCGGCGGCATCACCAAAGAGGGCGAGGGACTGCTTACTCCGCTTCGTGAAAAACTGCACACCGACGTGCCGATCCGCATTTCGGAATTGCAGAACGATGCCGGTGCGCTCGGCGCAGCCATGCTGTAAAGAAGCGTGCCGCTTCACCCATATTGCGCCGCGGTGCGGCGCGGGGAAACGCTCAACTTTTTCGTGCGGACGAAAAAGTTGCAAAAAGACCGGTCGGGGCATGGCCCGAGACCCCATCGCCGCAAAGGCGGCATACGCCGCATCTTTACGGCGGAGAAAGAGAGTTGCCGCAGTGTCACCATTGAGGGAATCTTCAAAACCCGAGCCGTGGGGGCTCGGGTGGATTTTCATTGTACAAACGGCGGCGTACTTCCGGAAACTGATGATTTGCGGAAAGGGATGATATGATTAAATACGTCCCTACCCGGCTTTGTGCCTCTTTTCGTCG
>JAZRVE010000002.1:0-34694 GCA_045598975.1 Eubacteriales bacterium | reverse complement strand
TCCTCCCGTCTGAGGTCACCTATGATCTGGAAGAGGCAAAGACAGCGGCACTGGACATCGGCGATCCCGTGGTGCTGCGGCCTGCGTTTACGCTGGGCGGCACCGGCGGCGGCTTTGCCAACAACGAAGAAGAACTCATGGAGATCGGCCTCAACGCCTTCAAGCTCTCACCCGTGCATCAGGTGCTGGTGGAAAAGAGCGTCAAGGGCTATAAGGAGATCGAATTCGAGGTCATGCGTGACTCGAATGACACGGCCATCACCATCTGCGGCATGGAAAACGTCGATCCCGTCGGCGTACATACCGGCGACTCCATCGTGGTGGCGCCCATTCTGTCGCTGTCGGAAAAGGACCTGAAAATGCTCAACGACAGTGCCATCAAGATCATCCGCGAGTTGAAGATCGAGGGCGGCTGCAACGTGCAGTTTGCGCTCAACCCCACGTCGAGCGAATATTTCCTCATCGAGGTAAATCCCCGCGTATCGCGTTCCTCCGCACTTGCCAGCAAGGCGAGCGGTTACCCCATCGCGCGGGTGACGGCCAAGATCGCGCTCGGCATGAGCCTTGGCGAAATCCCTGTTGCCGGCGGTACGGCGGCGACCGAGCCGCGCCTCGATTATATCGTGGCGAAGTTCCCGCGCTTCCCGTTCGATAAATTCGCCGACGCCCCCAACACGCTCGGCACGCAGATGAAGGCGACGGGAGAGGTTATGGGCATCGGCTCGACGCTGGAAGAGTGTATGCTCAAATCGGTACGCTCGCTCGAAACGGGCGTCTGCCACTTCCACCTTGCCAAATTCGACGGCATGACGGACGACGAACTGCTTTCGTATGTGTCGGTGTTCAAGGCGGACGCCGTGTATGCGGTGTTCGAACTCATCCGCCGCGGTGTTTCGGTTGAAAAGCTTCACGAAGTGACCATGATAACAGAGCTGTTTTTGGAGTCCTTCAAGAAGATCGTTGCCATGGAACAGACGGTAAAGCAGAACAAGAACGATCTTGCCGTTCTGAAAGATGCCAAGATCATGGGCTTTTCGGACAAGTACATCGCGTCGCTGTGGGGCGTCAAGGAGATCGAGGTCTACAACACGCGCAAGGCAAACGGCATCGTGCCGATCTTCCGCATGGTGGATACCCTTCATACCGGTAAGTATATTGCTTATCTGTATTCCTCGTATACCGGAGAAAACAAATCCGTTCTGACGGATAAGAAAAAGATCGTGGTGCTCGGTGCGGGACCGATCCGTATCGGTCAGGGCGTGGAATTCGACTATTCCACCGTCCATGCCGTGCAGACCATCCGCCGTGCGGGCTATGAAGCCATCATCATCAACAATAACCCCGAAACGGTCTCGACCGACTATACGACGTCGGACAAGCTTTATTTCGAGCCGCTGACGCCGGAAGACGTCATGGCGATCCTCGATTTCGAAAAGCCGGGGGGCGTTATCGCCACCCTCGGCGGACAGACCGCCATCAACCTTGCGGAGCCCTTACGTGCGCGCGGCGTGACCATCATCGGCACCGACTGCGAAGCCATCGAACGGGCGGAAAACCGCGATTCCTTCGAGAAGGTCTTGCTTGACCTCAACATTCCGCAGCCGAAAGGACAGGCGGTCACCAAGATCGAGGACGGCATCAAAGCCGCCGGCGAGATCGGCTACCCGGTGCTCGTGCGCCCGTCGTTTGTGCTGGGCGGCAGAGCCATGCAGATCGTGGCAAAGGACGAACAGCTCCGCCACTACCTCAAAACGGCGGTGGAGATCGACGAGGACAAGCCGGTGCTCGTGGATAAATATATTCAGGGCAAGGAAGTGGAGGTCGACGCCATCTGCGACGGCGTGGATGTCTTTGTGCCGGGCATCATGGAGCTCGTCGAGCGTACCGGCATCCATTCCGGTGACTCCATCAGCGTCTATCCGACCTTCTCCATCTCGGACAAGGTCAAAGGGACCATCCTGCAATATGCCAAGAAACTCGGTCTCGGCATCGGCATCATCGGACTGTACAACATCCAGTTCATCGTCGACGCCAAGGAGGACGTGTATATCATTGAAGTCAACCCGCGTTCGTCGCGTACCGTTCCGTTTTTGTCCAAGGCAACGGGCTATTCGCTTGCCGACATCGCGTCCGAGGTCATTCTCGGCAAATCCTTGAAGGAGCAGGGCATTTTCTGCCTCTGCCCGCCGGAAAAGGATCGCTATTACGTCAAGGTGCCGGTCTTCTCGTTCAATAAGATCAAAGGGCTCGACGCCTACCTCTCGCCGGAAATGAAATCGACGGGCGAGGCCATCGGCTACGATACGACGCTCTCGAAGGCCATGTTCAAGGCACTGACGGCGGCGGGACTTTCCTTAAAAGACAGCGGCACGGTGCTCGCCACCTTTGCCGACGAGGATAAGGAGGAGGCTCTGCCGCTCGTGGCACGCTTCTACCGCATGGGCTTCAATATCGAAGCGACTATCGGAACGGCGGCGTTCTTGAAGGAACACGGCATTCCGAGCAAGGTGTGCGGCAAGATCAGCGAGGGAAGCCACGAGATACAGGACTCCATCCGTTCGGGACGCGTCAGCTACGTCATCAATACCCGTGCCATCCTTTCGGGGGTACACTATGACGACGGCATCATCATCCGGCGCCTTGCGACGGAGAACAACGTCACGATCTTCACCTCTCTCGATACCGTCCGTGCCCTGCTCGACGTGCTGGAAGCCACCACGCCCCGTGTGTCGACCATCGACGCGGATGAATGAGGAGACGGCATGAAACAGAGTATCCTTACGGTTTCCGGCAATGAAAAGCTGACCGCAAGCGTCTTCCGCATGACGTTAAGCGGGGACGTGAGCGCCTTTACCCGCCCGGGACAGTTCTTGAATATCCGTCTCGACGGGCTGTATCTGCGCCGTCCCATCTCGGTGTGCGACCGGGACGAAAACGGCGTGACCATCCTTTATAAAGTGGTGGGAAAAGGCACCGAACAGATGAAAAAGCTGCCGGTCGGCACGGAGCTTGACGTGCTGACGGGGCTCGGTAACGGCTACGACGTGACAAAAGCCGGCGAAAGCCCGCTGCTTCTCGGCGGCGGCGTCGGTGTGCCGCCGTTGTACGGATTGGCAAAGTGTCTGCGTGCGCAGGGAAAGAAAGTTACGGCGGTGCTCGGCTTCAACACGAAAGCGGAAGTGTTTTACGAAGAAGAATTCCGTGCGCTCGGCTGTGACGTGACGGTCACGACGGCGGACGGAAGCTATGGAAAAAAAGGCTTTGTGACGGACGCAATGCCGGACGAATACAGCTATTTTTATACCTGCGGTCCCGAACCGATGCTCAAAGCGGTGTACCGTGCGACGAAAACGGGCGGGCAGTTCAGCTTTGAAGAACGCATGGGGTGCGGCTTCGGCGCCTGCATGGGCTGCTCCTGCAAGACGGTGACGGGCTATAAGCGCATCTGCAAGGACGGACCGGTGCTCGAAAAGGAGGAAATCCTGTGGGAAAATTAAGTGTGGAGCTGTGCGGTATCCCTCTCGATAACCCGGTCATCCCGGCGTCCGGCACCTTCGGCTTCGGCTACGAGTTTGCCGAGCTGTACGATATCAACTGCCTCGGCACGTTTTCCTTCAAGGGCACGACGGCAGAGCCGCGCTTCGGCAATCCCACGCCGCGCATCGCCGAATGCCCGGGCGGCATGATCAACGCGGTCGGCTTGCAGAATCCGGGCGTGGAAAAGGTCATCGCCGAGGAACTGCCCAAACTGCGCTCGTGCTTTCATAAGCCGGTCATGGCGAACGTCAGCGGGTTTTCCGTCGAAGAATACGCCGACACCTGTGAAAAGCTCGACAAAGAGGACGGTATCGGCTGGCTGGAAGTCAACGTAAGCTGTCCCAATGTACACGGCGGCGGCATGAGCTTCGGCACAGACGGCACGCAGGCGGCGGCAGTCGTCAAAGCGGTGAAAACCGTGACGAAAAAGCCGGTCATCGTCAAGCTTTCTCCCAACGTGACGGACATCGTTTCCATCGCGTGTGCGTGCGAGCAGGCGGGCGCCGACGGCATCAGCCTTGTCAATACCTTTCTCGGGATGCGCATTGATCTGAAAACGGGTAAGCCGGTCATTGCCAACACCATGGGCGGCTATTCGGGTCCCGGGATTTTCCCGATCGCGCTTCGCATGGTGTATCAGGTGGCAAAGGCGGTAAAGGTGCCGGTCATCGGCATGGGCGGCGTGTCGGACGCGGAGGGCGTTATCGAAATGATGCTCGCCGGTGCGACGGCTGTGGAGATCGGCGCGGCAAACCTCGTCGATCCGTTCGTCTGCCCGAAAATCATCCACGATTTGCCGGAAGTTATGGAAAAATACGGCATCAAAGCTTTGAAGGACTGTATAGGAGGCGCACTGTAATGGGAAAAGACGTCATCATTGCCTGCGATTTCGCGGGAAAAGCGGAAACGTTGGCGTTTCTGGATAAATTCTCCGGTAAAAAGCCGTTCGTCAAGATCGGCATGGAGCTCTTTTATGCCGAAGGACCCGCCATCGTGCGGGAGATCAAGGCGAGAGGGCATAAAATTTTCCTCGATCTCAAACTGCATGATATCCCCACCACCGTAAAAAAAGCCATGGCGGTGCTGTCGGGGCTTGACGTCGACATCTGCAACCTGCACGCGGCGGGCACCAAAGCCATGATGCAGGCGGCGCTGGAAGGGCTGACGCGCCCGGACGGCACACGCCCGCTGCTCATCGCCGTCACCCAGCTCACCTCGACCGATCAGACGGCGATGGAGACCGATCTGCTTATCCGCGAGCCCATCGACAAGGTGGTCATGCATTATGCTAAGAACGCCAAGGATGCGGGGCTCGACGGCGTGGTCTGCTCGCCGCTCGAAGCGGGGAAGGTGCATGAGGTCTGCGGAAGCGGCTTTCTGACGGTCACGCCGGGTGTGCGCTTTGCCGACGGAGACGTGGGCGATCAGAAGCGCGTCATGACGCCGGAGCAGGCAAAAAGAGTCGGCTCCGACTATATCGTGGTGGGACGCCCCATCACGAAAGCGGACGATCCGGTCGCGGCATACGAGCGGTGCGTAAAGGAATTTGCGGGAGAATAAAGGGAGGATACGGAAAGTGAAATTGGAAAACGTAATCGCGAAAGACCTTCTCAAAATCAAGGCGGTGTTTTTCCGCCCGGACGAGCCCTTCACATGGGCGAGCGGCATCAAGAGCCCGGTCTACTGCGATAACCGGCTGACGCTGACGGCACCGGAGGTGCGAAACGACGTGGAAAACGGGCTTGTTTCGCTGATCCGGGAGCATTATCCCGACGCCGAAGTGCTGATGGGCACCTCTACCGCGGGCATTGCCCACGCGGCGATCTGCGGACATCTGATGGGACTTCCGATGGGATACGTCCGTTCGGGCGCCAAGGATCACGGACGGCAGAATCAGATCGAAGGCAAACTCGAAAAAGGACAGAAGGTCGTGGTGGTGGAGGACCTCATCTCGACGGGCGGCAGTGTGTTAGAAGTCGTGGAAGTCCTGCGGAATGCCGGAGCGGACGTGCTCGGCGTGGTGTCTATCTTTACCTACGGCATGAAAAAAGGATTAGAAAGGCTGGCGGCGGCGAATGTGAAAAACGTGTCGCTCACCGATTTCGACAACGTCGCCGAGATGGCGGCGCAGGACGGCTACATCAGACCGGAGGACGTAAAACGGCTCATCGCTTTCCGCAATGATCCGTCGGACGAAAGCTGGATCGGAGGCAAAAATTGAGAAGCCTTATCGACATACTCGACCTGTCGGTCGGCGAGATTGACGAACTCATGACAACGGCGCTTGCCATCATCGACCGTCCCGAAGACTACGCCGACGCCTGCCGCGGCAAAAAACTGGCGACGCTCTTTTTCGAGCCGTCTACCCGCACGCGGTTAAGCTTTGAGGCGGCTATGTACGAACTCGGCGGGCATGTGCTGTCCATGCCGGGCGCATCGCTTTCCTCGGCGGCAAAAGGGGAGAGCGTCGCCGATACGGCGAAGGTGGTGAGCTGTTATGCCGACATCGTCGCCATGCGCCATCCCAAGGAGGGGGCGGCGCTCGTTGCGGCGGATAACGCTTCCATTCCCGTTATCAACGCCGGCGACGGCGGACACTGCCATCCGACGCAGACGCTTGCCGATCTGCTGACCATCCGACGCGAAAAGGGAACGTTGGGGAATCTCACCGTCGGGCTGTGCGGCGACCTCAAATACGGGCGCACGGTGCATTCTCTCATCGGCGCCATGGCGCGGTACGCGGGCGTGAATTTCGTCCTCATCTCGCCGGAGGAGTTAAAGGTGCCGGGTTATATCGAAAAGGACGTCTTACAGCGCGGGCATATCCCGTACCGGACGACGACGAGCCTTGAAGAAGCACTGCCGACGCTCGACGTGCTGTATATGACGCGCATCCAGCGCGAACGCTTTGCCGACGAAGCCGCATACGAACGGCTGAAAGACAGTTACATCCTGACGGTGGAAAAGCTTGCGGGCGCCAGACCCGATCTCGCCATCCTGCATCCGCTTCCGCGTGTCAACGAGATCAGCGTCGCGGTGGATGACGACAGCCGTGCCTGCTATTTCAAGCAGGCGCTCAACGGCAAATATATGCGCATGGCACTCATCTTAAAACTGCTCGCGGACGCCGGAAAAGACCGGACAAAGCAGGCGGCACGCTATCGCGAAACCCTTGTCAATCGCGTCACCTGCCGCAATCCGCGGTGCATTTCCGCCTGCGAGCAGGAGCTCGATCAGATCTTCAAGCTGACCGATGCCGAAAACGGCGTGTACCGCTGTGTCTACTGCGAAGCGCGGGCACCGAAGGACAGTCAAAAAAATTGAAAAAATAAGCGTCGGGGGCTTGACAGGTGCCGTCGGAATTTGGTATAATAAAAGCAGAAAAATGAATATCGTTCTTTGTGACTGACGGAATGAGCGGAGCACCGCGAAGAAGCAGAGAACGCTTACAGCCGACCGTCTGGGCACACTGATACCTGCATTGGGAAAGTGTGCCCTTTTTTATTTTCGAAATATAACAAACAGGAGGAAGAACATGAAAAAAATCGGTATCGTCATGGGCAGTGACAGCGATCTGCCGGTCATCAAAAAAGCGACGGATACGCTCAAAGCCTTTGAGGCACCGTTTGAGGTGCACATCTATTCGGCACACCGGACGCCGGTCGAAGCACGGGATTTCGCGCTGAACGCACGGAAAAACGGTTTCGGCGTTATCATCGCGGCGGCAGGCATGGCGGCGCACCTCGCGGGGGCGTTGGCGGCGAACACGACGCTGCCGGTCATCGGCATTCCCTGTCAGTCACCGCAGTTTGACGGCATGGACGCACTGCTTTCCACGGTGCAGATGCCATCCGGCATACCGGTCGCGACGGTAGCCGTCGGCGGCGGCGCCAATGCGGCGCTTCTCGCTTTGCAGATGCTTGCCGTAGAGGACGCGGACCTTGCCGCAAAGCTCGATGAAAAGAGAAAACGCGACGCGGCGGCAGTTCTGGAAAAAGATAAAAACGTCATGGCACAGCTTTAAGGTATTTAGAAATTAAAAAATAAATTTATAATACAAAGGGGTACAGGATCATGGAAAACAAGCTTGTTTACACGGGAAAGACCAAAAACGTATACGCAATGGACAACGGCAACTATCTGCTGAAATTCAAGGACGACTGCACCGGCAAGGACGGTGTGTTCGATCCGGGCGAAAACTCGGTAGGTCTTACCATCGACGGCGTGGGGGATGTCAACCTGCGTATGTCGGTGTATTTTTTTGAAAAGGTCAATGCCGCCGGAATCAAGACGCATTTCGTCCGCGCGAACCTTGACGATACCACCATGGAAGTACTCCCGGCAAAGGTGTTCGGCAAGGGCTTGGAAGTCATCTGCCGTCACAAGGCGGTCGGTAGCTTCTTCCGCCGTTACAGCGACTATATCGAAGAGGGCGCCGATCTGCCCGCCTACGTGGAAATGACCTTCAAAAACGACGAAAAGGGCGATCCGCTCGTGACCAAGGACGGTCTTGTCACGCTCGGCGTCATGACGGAAAAGCAGTACGACGACATCAAGACGATGACGCAGAAGATCACCGCCATCGTGGCGGACGATCTCAAAGCGAAGGGACTCGTTCTGTATGATATCAAGTTCGAATTCGGATACGCACCCGACGGAAGCGTCATGCTCATCGTCGTGATCGCATCCGGCAATATGCGCGTCTACAAAGACGGAAAATATATTGATCCCATGACGCTGTCCAAGCTCTTCTTTGCCGAATAAACCGCCGCGCCTGAATAGAAAGAGGGAATAACATTGGGAGGATTTTTCGGCATCACCTCCAAAGAAGAGTGCCTCGCGGACGTGTTTTTCGGGGTGGATTATCATTCCCACCTCGGCACGAATTACGGCGGGCTTGCCGCATATGACGAGAAGCTCGGCTTACAGCGCGAGATCCACCATATCAGTAACGCACCGTTCCGCACGAAATTTGCAAATGTTTTCGATGAAATGCAGGGCAGGGCGGCGATCGGCTGTATCAGCGACAGCCAGCCGCAGCCCATGCTCATCCGCTCCAACCTCGGCACTTATGCCATCTGCATGATCGGCACCATCCGCAACGCCGAGGAACTGATCGACCGGCACCTGTCGTCCGGCGGGCATTTCGAAGCCCGCAGCGGCGGCGACGTAAACGAGACCGAACTGCTTGCGGCGCTTATCGACCGGAAGAGCAGTTTTGCCGAGGGTATCCGATTCGCGCAGGAAGCCATCGTCGGCACGGCGAACATCCTCATTTTGAAAGACGACGGCTCGCTCATCGCCGCGAGGGATCGCGTGGGAAGACTGCCGGTGCAGATCGCCGGAAACGAAAACGGCTACGCGGTGTCGTTTGAATCGTTTGCCTCGGAAAAGTTAGGCTATGAGCACGTGCGGGAGCTCGGACCGGGAGAAGTGGTTCAGCTTACGCCGGATAGCTGTGAAACGCTGGTCGCACCGGGGAAAAAGAAACGCATCTGCTCGTTTTTGTGGAGCTATTACGGCTATCCGACGTCCACCTATGAGGGCGTCAACGTGGAGCTCATGCGCTACCGCAACGGCGAGATACTCGCCGAGAAGGACAAAAAGAACGGACTGACGGAAAACCTCGATTACGTCGGCGGTGTCCCGGATTCCGGCACGCCGCATGCCATCGGGTACGCGAACGAGAGCCGTGTGCCGTTTGCCCGTGCGTTCATCAAGTATACCCCGACGTGGGCACGCAGCTTCATGCCGGGAAAGCAGGCGGAGCGGTGCAAGATCGCCAAAATGAAGCAGATCCCCGTCACGGCGCTCATCAAGGATAAAAAGCTGTTATTTGTGGACGATTCCATCGTGCGCGGCACACAGCTCAAAGAGACGGTCGATTTTCTGTATGAGAGCGGGGCAAAAGAGGTGCATATGCGCTCGGCGTGCCCGCCCATCATGTTCGGCTGTAAATTCCTCAATTTTTCCCGTGCCACGGATGACATGGAGCTTATCGCACGCCGTGTCATCATGGAACTGGAAGGCGAAGAGGGCTTTGAGCACATAGACGAATATGCCGACGGCACGACGGAGCGCGGCAAAAATCTGCGCAAGAGCATCTGCGAGAAGATGCATTTCGCGTCGCTGGATTTCCAGTCGCTCGAGGGCGTCATCAAGGCCATCGGGCTCGATCCGGACGACCTCTGTACCTATTGTTGGAACGGAAAAGAATAAGGCTTGCCTTGTTGATTAAGAAAGGAACGAACGAAACATGAACACCAATTCGAGATCGGACGTATACGCGGCGGCGGGCGTCGACATCACGGCGGGCTATAAAGCCGTCGAGCTTATGAAACAGCATATCGCACGCACCATGACGTCGGGCGTCTGCTCGGACGTCGGCGGCTTCGGGGGCTTGTTTGAATTAGACGTCACGGGCATGACGAGACCGGTGCTCGTCAGCGGCACCGACGGCGTCGGCACCAAGCTCAAACTCGCGTTTCTGATGGACAAGCACGACACCGTCGGCATCGGCTGTGTGGCGATGTGTGTCAACGATATCATCTGCTGTGGTGCAAAACCGTTGTTTTTCTTGGATTATATTGCCTGCGGCAAGAATATCCCGGAGAGGATCGCGAGCATCGTCAAGGGCGTGTGCGACGGATGCGTGCAGGCGGGTGCGGCGCTCATCGGCGGCGAAACGGCGGAAATGCCGGGCTTTTATCCCGTCGACGAATACGACCTTGCCGGCTATTGCACGGGTGTCGTGGATAAAGAAAAAATCATCGACAACAAAACCATGTGCGAGGGCGACGCGGTTATCGCATTGCCGTCGAGCGGAGTGCATTCCAACGGCTTTTCGCTCGTGCGCAAGGTGTTCAACGTGGAAAAAGCGAACCTTCATGCGCCTGTCGCGGAACTCGGCGGCAGATCGCTCGGTGAGGCGCTTCTCGCCCCGACGAAGATTTACGTCAAGCCGGTGCTTGCCCTGCTTGAACAGGTGAACGTCAGGGGTATTTCACATATCACCGGCGGCGGCTTTTACGAGAACATCCCGCGCAGTATCCCCGACGGACTGGGGGCGAAAATCGAGCGTGCGGCAGTGAAGGTGCTTCCGATTTTTTCGCTTATCGCCAAGGAAGGCGGCATCGGCGAGCGGGATATGTTCAACACCTTCAATATGGGCGTCGGCATGAGCATTGTCGTGCCGAAGGAAAGCGCCGACAAAGCGCTCACGATCTTGCACGAAAACGGAGAGGACGCTTACGTCATCGGTGAGATCGTCCGCTCGGAGGAGAAGATCACGATATGGTAAAAAAGTTGACTGACGGTATATTGGCAGGTATTCTTATCACACTCGGAGGCGTTGTGTATCTGGCGTGTGACAACAAGTATGTGGGAGCGGTGCTGTTTGCGGTGGCGCTTCTCTGTATCTGCTATAAGGGTTATTCGCTGTTTACGGGAAAGATCTGCTACATACCCGAAAAGCACGATAAAGAAGCATGGAGCGTGCTCCTGCTGGGACTGCTCGGAAATCTTGTCGGAACGTGCCTCGGCGGGCTTCTCATCCGCTACGCCATTCCCGCCATCGGTAAGACGGCGCTTGATGTCTGCACGGGCAAACTCCAAACGCAGGGGACGGCACAGACGTTCATCCGCAGCGTTTTCTGCGGCATTCTCATCTATCTTGCCGTGGATATCTTCAAAAAAGAGAAGACGGTCGCGGGTATCGTCTTCTGCATCCCGGTCTTTATTTTAAGCGGGTATGAGCATTCCATCGCGGATATGTTCTACTTTGCCGCTTCCGGCATCGTTTCGCTTGAAGCCTTCGTGTTTATCATGACGGTCATCCTCGGCAATACCGTCGGCGGAATGCTGATCCCCATACTGCTTGGCGTGGGAGGAAAAAACAATGGGTAAAGAAAAAGCAAGGATCGCCGTACTCGTTTCGGGCGGCGGCACCAATTTACAGGCGATATTAGACGCCGAGAATGCGGGAAAAATCCCGAGCGGGCACGTGGTGCTCGTGCTGTCCAATAAGGAGGACGCCTACGCGCTGACAAGGGCAAAGGAAGCGGACGTGGAAGCGCTCGTTATCACAAAAAGCGGATGCGGCGGCAGTCAGATACACTTTGAACGTGCACTGACGGCGGCGCTCGATCAGCGGAAGATCGACCTCATCGTGCTCGCCGGCTTTATGGCGATCCTCAGCGAGACCTTCACGTCGCACTATCAGAAGCGCATCATCAACGTGCATCCGTCGCTTATCCCGTCGTTCTGCGGAGCGGGCTTTTACGGATTAAAAGTGCATGAGGCGGCGCTTGCCAAGGGCGTCAAGGTGACGGGCGCCACCGTTCACTACGTCAACGAGATTCCCGACGGCGGCGAGATCATTTTCCAGAAGGCCGTGGAGGTAAAGGACGGCGACACGCCGGAGATTTTACAGAAGCGCGTCATGGAGCAGGCGGAATGGATTCTTTTGCCGGCGGCTGTGGAAGAGGTCAGCCGCAAACTGACGCAGAAATAAAGAATCAAGAAATAAACAGAAATATAATAAATCGAGAGGGGTATCAGTATGGAAATCTACAAGATTCATGACATCGGCAAACTCATCACCGGCAATTCCTACGTCGGACGCGGCATCGTCGTCGGCAAGACGGCGGACGGCAAAAAAGCCTGTGCGGCGTACTTTATCATGGGCAGAAGCGCCAACAGCCGCAACCGTATTTTCACCGAAAAGAAGGGCGAGGTCTTCACGGAGCCCTTTGACGCTTCCAAGGTGGAGGACCCGAGCCTCATCATCTATGCCGCCATCCGTGCGTATGAGAACAACCTCATCGTGACGAACGGCGACCAGACCGATACCATTTACGACGGTATCAAGGCGGGACTTTCCTTCGATAAGGCACTCCGGTCGCGCGCATTTGAGCCGGACGCTCCCAATTTCACCCCTCGCATCAGCGCCATGCTCACCTTTGAAAAAGGCGATTTCTCCTATCAGATGAGCATTCTCAAAAGCCTTGACGAGGCGGGAAGCGCATGCGCACGCTATACCTTCTCCTATCCGTCCGCACCCGGACTCGGACATTTCGTCCACACCTACGTCTGCGACGGCAGTCCCATCCCGACCTTCCAGGGCGAGCCGGAGCGCGTTGCCATCCCCGATGATATCGACGCCTTTACGGATACGCTGTGGAACGCGCTGGACGAAAACAATAAGATTTCGCTGTACGTGCGGTACGTCGATCTGCAAACCGGCGACGAGACCAACCGCCTGATCAACAAGAATAAATAAAGGAGATACCGACATGAAAGAATTTGAATTGAAATACGGCTGTAACCCCAATCAGAAGCCTTCTAAAATTTATATGCACGACGGCAGCGATCTGCCGATCGAGATTCTCTGCGGACGCCCCGGCTATATCAATTTCCTCGATGCCTTCAACTCCTATCAGCTTGTCAAGGAACTCAAAGAAGCGCTCGGTATGCCGGCCGTCACTTCCTTCAAGCACGTCAGCCCCACCTCGGCGGCGGTAGGTGTCAAGCTTTCGGACACCTTGAAAAAAGCGTGCTTTGTGGATGATATCGAGGGCCTGGACGATTCGCCGCTCGCCTGCGCGTATGCGCGTGCAAGAGGCACCGACCGTATGTGCTCCTTCGGTGACTGGGTGGCGCTTTCCGACGTCTGCGACGTCACGACGGCGACTATGGTCAAGCGCGAGGTCTCCGACGGCATCATAGCGCCCGGATATACGCCGGAAGCGCTGGAAATCCTCAAAACCAAGCGCAAGGGCAACTATAACATCGTAAAAATAGATCCCTCTTATGTTCCTGCCGAACAGGAACATAAGCAGGTATACGGCATTACCTTCGAGCAGGGGCGCAACAACTTCAAGATCAATAAGGAACTGCTCTCCAACCTTGTGACCGCCAACAAAAAGCTGCCGGACGAAGCCGTCCGCGATCTCATCATCGCGCTCATCACCCTTAAATATACCCAGTCCAATTCCGTCTGCTACGCCATCGACGGACAGGCGATCGGCGTTGGTGCCGGACAGCAGTCCCGTATCCACTGCACGCGCCTCGCAGGCTCCAAGGCGGATACCTGGTTCTTACGTCAGCATGAAAAGGTGCTGTCGCTCCCGTTCCTTGATACGCTCGGCAGACCCGACCGTGACAACGTCGTCGACGGGTACATCAATCAGAACGAAGAAGACGTCTGCGCCGACGGTATCTGGCAGAAGTATTTCACCAAGCAGCCCGAGCCCTTCACCCGTGCCGAACAGCGTGCGTACCTCGATACCAAGCGCGGCGTTTCGCTCGGCTCGGATGCCTTCTTCCCGTTCAGCGACAATATCGAGAGAGCTTACCGCAGCGGCGTCGATTATATCGCCGAGCCCGGCGGCTCCATCCGTGATGACGCCGTGATCGAATGCTGTGACAAGTACGGCATGGCAATGGCGTTCACGGGTATGCGTCTGTTCCATCATTGATCGGCAGTAAAAAGGAGACCGGCATGAAAGTAATGGTAGTCGGCGGCGGCGGAAGAGAGCATGCCATCATTAAAAAAATCAAAGAAAACAAGACCGTGACCGAGCTGTATGCCCTGCCCGGCAACGGCGGCATCGCGTCTGACGCCGTCTGCGTGCCCATCGGTGCGAAGGAGATCGACAAGATCGTGGCGTTCGCCGTGGAAAAAGGCATCGACTATGCCGTTGTGGCACCGGACGATCCGCTCGTACTCGGATGCGTGGACGCGCTGGAAGAGAAGGGGATACCCTGCTTCGGACCGCGCAAAAACGCGGCGATCATCGAGGGCAGTAAGGTCTTTTCCAAGAATCTCATGAAGAAATACGGCATCCCCACGGCAAAATACGAAGTGTTCGACAATATGGAAAAGGCGCTCGCGTACCTCGAAACGGCACCCGTCCCGACGGTTGTCAAGGCGGACGGATTGGCACTCGGCAAGGGCGTTATCATCGCCCAGACGCGCGAGGAAGCAAGGGACGCCGTGCGCTCCATGATGCAGGATAAGGCGTTCGGCAAGAGCGGAGAAACGATCGTCATCGAGGAGTTCCTTACGGGACCGGAGGTGTCGGTGCTCGCCTTTACCGACGGCAAAACGGTGTGCCCCATGGTGTCCTCCATGGATCATAAGCGTGCCGGCGATAACGATACCGGACTCAATACCGGCGGGATGGGCACCATTGCGCCCAACCCGTATTACACGGAAGAGATCGCCGAAGAATGCATGAAGACCATCTTTCTTCCCACGATTGACGCCATGAACAAGGAAGGACGTACCTTCAAGGGGTGTCTGTATTTCGGGCTGATGCTGACGGAGGCGGGACCGAAGGTCATCGAGTATAACTGCCGCTTCGGCGATCCCGAAACGCAGGTGGTACTGCCGCTGCTCGAAAGCGATCTGCTCACGGTCATGCAGGCGGTGACGGAAGAAAGACTTTCCGACTGCCCGGTCGTGTTCGCAAAGGGGAGCGCGGCGTGCGTCATCATGGCATCGGACGGGTATCCCGTTTCCTATGAAAAAGGGTTTGAAATGCATATCCCGGAAGACGTGCGCGACAGCGTATACGTTGCCGGGGCAAAGATCGCGGACGGAAAGCTCGTCACCGACGGCGGGCGGGTGCTCGGCGTGACGGCGACGGCGCAGACACTTGCCGAAGCCATCGAAAAAGCCTATGAAAAGGTCGGACGCATTTCGTTTGACAAGGCATATTTCCGCCATGACATCGGCGCACGGGCATTGAAGGCACGGGAGGCGAAGTAAGCGTGGTTTACAGAATATTTGTTGAAAAAAAGAAGGAGCTCGCCGCGGAAGCGGCGGCTCTTCTCGGGGATGCCCGCAATCTGCTCGGCATCCGGTCATTGACCGATGTGCGCGTCATCAACCGCTACGATGCGGAAAATCTCGATCAAGAGCTGTTTTCGTATGCCGTGCGCACCGTCTTTTCCGAGCCGCAGCTCGACGTGGCTTCGGAGAGCGTCGATCTTGCGGGCGCCAAGGCGTTCGCCGTGGAATATCTGCCGGGGCAGTTCGACCAGCGTGCCGATTCGGCGGCGCAGTGTATCCAGATTCTGTCGCAGGGCGAGCGCCCGGTCGTGCGTTCGGCAAAAGTGTATGCTCTGTACGGCGACGTGACCGACGAGCAGGTCGAACAGATCAAAAAATACGTCATCAACCCCGTCGAAGCGCGGGAGGCTTCTTTTGACAAGCCGGAAACGCTGACCGCGGCATACGACGTGCCGCAGAGCGTCAGGACGTTAGACGGATTTATCGGCAAAACGCGGGATGAGCTCGCGCAGTTCGTGAGCGAGTACGGTCTCGCCATGGATACCGACGATATCGTTTTCTGCCGTGATTATTTCGCGTCGGAAAAACGCGATCCGACCATCACCGAGATTCGTATGATCGACACGTACTGGTCGGATCACTGCCGCCATACCACCTTCGGCACCGTCATCGACAACGTGGTGTTCGAGGATGCCCTGCTGCAAAGCACGTATGAGGAATATCTGCAAGTCCGCCGGTCGCTCGGCAGGACAAAGCCGGTGTGCCTCATGGATCTGGCAACCATCGCGGTAAAAGCCCTGCGGGCGGAAGGAAAACTCGATAAGCTCGACGAATCCGAGGAGATCTACGCCTGCACCGTCAAGATAAACGTGGACGTGGACGGCAAGCGCGAGCCGTGGCTGTTACTGTTCAAGAACGAAACGCATAACCACCCGACCGAGATCGAGCCGTTCGGCGGCGCGGCGACCTGCATCGGCGGCGCCATCCGTGACCCGCTTTCCGGCAGAAGCTACGTCTACGGCGCCATGCGCGTGACGGGTGCCGCCGATCCGACCGTGCCCGTGGCGGATACTATCCCCGGCAAACTGCCGCAGAGAAAGCTTGTCACGACGGCGGCGGCGGGATATTCGTCCTACGGCAACCAGATCGGACTTGCCACCGGCATCGTCGACGAGCTGTATCATCCGGGCTATGCGGCAAAACGCATGGAGATCGGCGCTGTCATCGCGGCAACGCCCGAAGAAAACGTGCGGCGCGAGGTGCC
Organism: Eubacteriales bacterium; assembly: GCA_045598975.1. Lineage (GTDB taxonomy): Bacteria > Bacillota > Clostridia > Oscillospirales > CAG-382 > UMGS882. The sequence goes on along the minus strand of JAZRVE010000002.1, from coordinate 18,096 downwards.
GGCACCGGGGGATGTGGTCATCCTGCTCGGCGGCAGTACCGGACGCGACGGCATCGGCGGTGCGACGGGCTCGTCCAAGGCGCATAACGCGCATTCGGTCGAGACGTGCGGTGCGGAGGTGCAGAAGGGCAACGCGCCGGAGGAACGCAAACTGCAAAGACTGTTCCGTAACGGCGACGCCTGCCGCATGATCAAGCGGTGTAACGATTTCGGCGCCGGCGGCGTGTCGGTCGCCATCGGAGAACTTGCCGACGGGCTCGACATCGACCTCAACGCCGTGCCCAAAAAGTACGAAGGGCTCGACGGTACCGAGCTTGCCATCAGCGAATCGCAGGAACGCATGGCGGTCGTGGTGGAAAAGCAGGATATGCCGGCATTTCTGGCACTTGCCGCAAAGGAAAACCTGCAAGCCTGCCCGGTGGCGGTCGTCAAGGAAGAGAAGCGCCTCACCATGCACTGGAACGGGCAGACCATCGTGGACGTCAGCCGGGAATTCTTGAATTCCAACGGCGCACCCAAGCACATTACCGTGACGCCCCGCCGTCCCGAGCCGTTTGCAAGGAATGTGGCGGGCGGCTTTGCGGAAAACTATCTGAAACTCGCTTCCGACCTCAACGTCTGCTCCAAACGCGGACTTTCGGAGCGTTTTGATTCCACCATCGGCGCCGGAACGGTGCTCATGCCGTTCGGCGGCAGAAAACAGCTCACGCCGATCCAGGCGATGGTGCAGAAGATCAGCGTGGAGAAAGGGCATACCGACGACTGCTCTCTCATGGCATGGGGCTATAACCCGTACATTGCCGAAAAGAGCCCGTATCACGGGGCATATCTCGCCGTGGTGGAATCGGTCTGTAAGCTCATCGCGTCGGGTGCGGATTTCCGTGACGTGTATCTGACCTTCCAGGAATATTTTGAAAAGCCCGGTGCCGACGGAAGCCGCTGGGGCAAGCCGTTTGCGGCACTTCTCGGCGCTTTCCGCGCACAGATGGAACTCGGTATCGGCGCCATCGGCGGCAAGGACTCCATGAGCGGCTCGTTTGAAAAACTCGACGTGCCGCCGACGCTTGTTTCCTTTGCCGTCACGACGCAGAAAACGGCCGATATCGTGTCGCCGGAATTCAAAGCGGCGGGACATAAGGTGGTGCTCGTCGCCCCGACCTACGACGAAAACGGTCTGCCGAAGGCGGAGAGCCTGCTTGCTGTCTTTGATAAGGTGACGGACTGCCTGCGCTCCGGCAAGGCAGTGGCGTGCTATACCGTCGGCTTCGGCGGTATCGCGGAGGCCGTCATGAAGATGGCGTTCGGCAACGGCTTCGGCTTCCGGTATCATGTTTCCATGTGCCCGGAGGCAATCTTCGGCTACTGCTACGGCGGCTTCTTACTTGAAGTGACGGAGGACGTCGACGCGGACCTTACCGTCGGAGAGATCACCGACGACGGAGCTTTCCGCATGGCGAACGAATCGGTAAGCGCGGAGGCTCTGCTCGGCGCGTATGAAAACAAGCTGGAAGGCGTCTACGCCTGCAACATAAAGAATACCAACACCAAGGTGGAGACCTATTCGTATCCCGCAAAGGACTATCCGTCGCCGGCAGTCAAGCACGCGAAACCGCGTGTGCTCATTCCGGCATTCCCGGGTACCAACTGCGAGTACGACAGCGCCAAAGCCGTGCGCGACGCCGGTGCCGAGCCGCAGATCTTCGTGGTCGGCAATCTGACGCCGCAGGCAATAAAAAAGAGCGTCGAGGACTTTTCGGCGGCACTCAAAGAGGCACAGATGGTGTTCATCCCGGGTGGTTTCTCGGGCGGTGACGAGCCGGACGGAAGCGGCAAGTTCATCACGGCGTTCTTCCGCAACGCTTCCGTCAAGGAGGGCGTGACGGAACTGCTCGAAAAGCGTGACGGACTCATGTGCGGCATCTGCAACGGCTTCCAGGCGCTCATCAAGCTGGGGCTCGTTCCGTACGGAAAGATCATCGACACCGATGAAACCTGCCCGACGCTGACCTTCAATACCATCGGGCGTCACCAGTCGCGCATCGTCCGCACCCGCATTGCCTCGACAAAATCGCCGTGGCTGTCGCTCATGCAGGTGGGAGACGTGGTAAGCGTACCGATCTCTCACGGCGAGGGACGCTTCCTTGCAAGTGATGAACTCATCCGCACGCTTGCCGCAAACGGACAGATCGCGACGCAGTACGTCGATCTTGACGGGAACGCGACGGGGGATATTCACTTCAACCCCAACGATTCGGCGGCGGCGATCGAGGGCATCACGTCACCCGACGGCAGAGTGTTCGGCAAAATGGGACACAGTGAGCGCGTCGGGAGCGGGCTGTACCGCAACGTACCGGGCCATTACGATATCCGTATGTTTGAAGCGGCTGTCAGATATTTCCGGTAAAAGAACAGACAGAAGAACGTGTCGGGAGTATTCCCGGCACGTTTTTTTGTATAAAAAGCAAAAAACTTTTTCGTCCGTCTTGATAATTGCGGACAAGTATAGTATAATGATGGTGGAATGAAAAAAGGGGGCGGAGGCATGGACGAAATGGCGGGCAATGAAAGAATCGTGTGCGTCGTCGGACCGACGGCGTCGGGAAAATCGGCGCTTGCCGTAAGCCTTGCCGAACGCTTCGGCGGGGAGGTCGTCTCCTTTGACTCCATGCAGGTCTACCGCGGCATGAACATCGGCACGGCAAAGTCGACGGACCGCGAAATGCGCGGCATCCCGTTGCATCTGACAGACGTTGCCGATATTCACGAGCCGTTCAGCGTTTCGGACTACGTCGAAAGGGCGGAGGACGTGACGCGGATGCTGTGGGAAAGACGGAAACTCCCGGTCTTCTGCGGCGGAACGGGACTGTATATCGACGCTTTTCTGTCGGGCGTGCGCTTCGCCGATTATGAGGATGATCCGGCGTGCCGGGAAGCCTTGCGGGACTTTGCCAACGAAAACGGGGCGGACGCGCTGTTTGAACGGCTCGAAAAGGTCGATCCCGAGGCGGCAAAGGGCATCCCGAGGCAAAACGTCAAGCGTGTGACGCGGGCCTTGGAGGTCTACGAGCTGACGGGAAAGACCTTCACCGAATGGAATAAGGAATCCCTGCTTGCGGCAAAACCGAAAAAAGCGCTGTGTATCGGACTGCGCTTTGCCGAGCGGGAAAAACTGTACGAGCGCATCAACGACCGCGTGGACGGCATGATAAAGGCGGGACTCGTCGGGGAAACGGAAAAGCTTATCCGCCGGGGACTGCGGGAAACGCCGACTGCCGGGCAGGCAATCGGATATAAGGAGTTTTATCCGTATTTTGACGGGCAAGCGACGCTTGACGATTGTGCGGAGACGCTCAAAAAGAACACACGGCACTATGCCAAACGGCAGATGACGTGGTTTGCGAGAAATAAGAACATACGATGGCTCGACGTGGACGTGCTGTCGCCGGAGGCGCTCACGGAAACGGCGGCGAGGCTTACGGAGGACTATTTGTGCGGCAGACTTGCGGAAGGAGTAACGCTGACCGATGAAGGAGAATAAAAAGACGCTTTCGGATTTCTTCTGCGATCCCAAAACGGCACTCAAAAACGTGGGCATCCTGCTCGTCGTGGCGTTTTTGCTCGTCTATGCCTGCATCCAGATCCTGCCGATGTTCTCGCAGAAGCTCGAAACACAGTCGGCACTGGAAGTGTCGGTGTTTCAGACGGATGCCGTGCAGGGGTATCTGTTCCGCGATGAGCAGGTCGTCACGGGCGGCATGGCGGGTACGCTTGTTGCCCTCGTGCCGGACGGCGCACGGGTGTCCAAGGGCGAATGCATCGCGGGACTGTACGCGGGCGCCGAAAACGCCGAATTGCAGGCAGAAATCGACCGCATCGACAAAAAGATGGAAATATGGGAAAAGAGCGCCGTCAAGGCGGACGTATACGTGACCGATCTCGGCAAGCTCAACGAAGATATCGGCGACGCGCTCGATAAGGTGTATACCGACGTGTCGGCGGGCAATCTTTCGGCGCTCGGCGCGTCTGCCGACGAACTGCTGCTTGCCCTCAATAAGCGGGAGCGTATCATGGGACAGAACGGCGGTTACGAGGAGGCGTATATCAAGCTCCGGGCCGAACGCAACGCCTTGCAGTCGCGCATCAGCGCGGTATCGACCTCGGTGTACGCGCCGATCCCCGGCTATTATTACGGGGACATCGACGGGTATGAGGAAACGTTTTCCGTCGCGGCATTAGAGAATCTTACGCTGTCCGGCTTTCATGAGCTGTGCGCGTCGGCACCCCGGCAGATGACGGGCAATGCCTACGGAAAGATCGTGGACAGTTTCATCTGGTACGTCGTGTGCGAGGTCGACAAAAAGGACGCGGCGGGCTATACCGAGGGTAAGGCATACACCCTGCGTTTCCCGTTCAATGCGGATAAGGAGCTCCGCGGCGAGCTTGACCGCATCCATAAAGAGAATACCGAGCCGACGGCACTGCTTGTCTTCCGCCTCAATAAAGCGCCCGATGGCTTTATCTTCACCCGCAGTCAGGAAGTCGACATAATCCGCGACGAATATACGGGGATCGCCGTGCCCCGCAGTGCCCTTCGCATCGTGGATGGGCAAAAGGGAGTGTACGTTCTGGACGGCAATATCGTTCGCTTCCGCAAGGCGGACGTGCTGTTCGAGAAGGATGATTACTACCTTGTCGGGCAGATCGAAGCCGAGACGCCGGAGGAGGAAACGGACGCCGATAAGCGGACGTATCCGTATATTTCACTGTACGATAACGTGATCGTGACCGGAAAAGGACTATTCGACGGCCGCATCATGGGTTGACATAATCCGACAGAGCGGAAAGGGGAGAAAACCATGGACGAAACGTATACGAGAGAAGACATAGCCGCCAATATCGAAAAAGCGCGGGAGAACATCCGCACCGCGGCGGCGTCTGCGGGACGGAAAGCGGAGGACGTCACACTGCTGCTTGCCACAAAAACGGTGGACGCCGGAACGATCAATTTTGCCATCTCCCGCGGCGTGCGCCATATCGGCGAAAATCGCGTGCAGGAGCTTCTCGAAAAGTATGACAAACTGAATAAGGACGGGGTTTCCGTCCATTTTATCGGGCGTTTGCAGACCAATAAGGTCAAGTATATCATCGACAAGGTCTGCATGATCCATTCGGTGGATTCGCTGAAACTTGCGCAGGAGATCGACCGGCAGGCGGAAAAGCACGGGCTTGTCATGGACGTGCTCGTGGAGGTCAATATCGGCGAGGAAGCCAGCAAGGGCGGCATACTGCCGTCGGAGACGGAGTCCTTTTTACGCGAACTTTCCGGGCTGAAACATATCCGTGTCAAGGGGCTGATGACCATTCCGCCCGTCTGCGAAACAACGGAACAGCGGAACATATCGTCAAACTGTTCAAATAAAATTTACAAAAATAAAGCGTATTTTGAGAAAATTGCGAAATTATTCCTTGACATATCGGAGAAAAAGATAGATAATATAGATATGTATGAACTATCCGCAGGAATGTCGGACGATTATGAATCGGCGATCCTTTGCGGTGCGACGGTCGTACGGCTTGGGAGAGCGGTTTTCGGAAGCCGGACAACCGTGCAAAAACAATAAAATACACCGCGGAAAGAGCGGGATGGAGGTATTATCATGGGACTCAAGGAACTCAAAGATCTTTTCAAGGGCGGTTACAACTACGACGATCCGATCGACGAAGCCGACGAGCAGGACTACGAAGAACAGAACGTGGCTCCGGTTTCCGAAAACAAGGCGGGCGCTTCTTACGGACGTCCGGCGATCGGCATTGCCAGCCGTTCCTCGTCCATCGAGATGAAGGTGGTCACCCCTTCCAAATTCGAGATGGTCTCGCAGATCGCCGACCTTCTTCTGGAAGGCAAGACGGTGCTGCTCAATCTTGAAAAAACCAATAAGGAAACGGCAAAGCGTCTGATTGACTTTCTGTCGGGCGTTGCCTACGCGCTCTCCGGCGACGTTCAGAAGGTGGCGGACAATACGTATGCCATCACGCCGAGCAACGTAGCGGTTTCGAGCGAAAGCGCCATCGAGGCATCGGCATCCGCAGGCGAAGACTACGCTGCTGAGGAAAATCTGTTCTGAATAACGGATCCGATGTACGGGGCACTGCTTGTATTCATAAGGACGTTCCGGCTGATCTGCGCGGGACTGTCGGTCATGACGGTACTCAGGTGCGTGTTTGCATACCGACTGCCCGAGCCGCTTACCGGCGTTGCCGTTTTGGCACGGGCGTCCACCGATCCGCTCATGAAGGCGGCGCACGCTCTGACGTCGCGCGGCAGACTCTCTTTTGTCTGTCCGGTTGATGCGGCGTATGCGGTGGTGCTTGTCTTTCTGCGCCTTGTCGCAGGTGTCTGCGATTGGGTGGCGGCATGACGGCAGGACGGGAATACGAGGCACTGTACGCACGGCTGGACGATCTGTGCCGTGACTGCTCACGGCTGTACATGCCGCGCTTTTTGGGCTTTTTAACGCCGGAAGAGCAGGCGGCTGCCGTCGCGTACGTCAAAGGACGGCCGGAGGTGTTTTTTCTGCGCCTCGGGACGTTGGAAGAAGCGGGCAGATGCCTGCTCGGACTGTTTCCGAAGGAGATCTACCGGATGCCGGAGACGGCGGAGGAATGGGATACCTATCGGGAAATGGCGGAACTCGAATACGTTCGTATCGACGGATCGGGCTACCGGGTGTTTTCGCACCGGGACGTGCTCGGCTCGCTCATGGCGCTCGGACTCAAAAGAGAAGCCGTGGGGGACATTGCGGTCATGCCGGACGGGAAGTGCGTGTATCTTGCGGTACAGCGTACGACGGCCGTCTTTTTGTGCGGCGAGCTTTCTTTTGTGGCAAACGACAAGGTGAAGGTGCGCACGGTGAGCGCGAAGGAACTGCCGACGTTCGAGCAGTCCTACGAGGATCTGTCGGTGACGCTTGCGTCGCTGCGCGTGGACGCACTTGTTGCGGAGCTCTGCCACCTTGCGCGGGACAAAGCCAAAAAGTGTGTCGAAGCGGGGAACGTATCGTGTAATCATGCGCCCGTGACGGCGTGCGACAAGGCGTTCGCACCGGGGGATACGCTCTCGGTGAAAGGCTTCGGAAAGTATTATATTGAGGACGTGCCGGGGCTTACCGTAAAAAAGCGGTACCGTGTCATCGTCCGGAAATACCGATAACCAATAGAGAAAAAAGAATCGTTAGAGTCCGACGCGGACTCTAACGATATTTGTGTCATAAGATCGCAAGAAAACATCAACAAAGGAGAAACATCATGCCGAAGGATTACGGAAAAACACTCAATCTGCCCAAGACCGAGTTTTCCATGCGTGCCAATCTTCCGCAGAGAGAGCCGGCGACCGAGGAAAAGTGGCTGAATGAGAAAACCTATCAGAAAATCTTGAAGAAAAACGAGGGGCATGAAAGCTTTGTGCTTCATGACGGACCGCCTTTTTCCAACGGCAATATCCATATGGGCACGGCGATGAACAAGGTGCTCAAAGATTTCATCATCAAATCCAAAGCCATGGGCGGCTTTTACGCGCCGTATATCCCGGGTTGGGATAACCACGGCATGCCCATTGAGAGCGCCATCATCAAGCAGAATAAGCTCGACCGCAAAAAGATGAGCATTTCGGAGTTCCGGGACGCCTGCCGTCTGTTCGCCGAAAAGTACGTCGATATCCAGATGACCTCCTTCAAGCGGCTGGGTGTGCTCGGCGATTGGGATAATCCGTATCTGACCATGCGCCCCGCGTTTGAAGCGGAGGAAGTCAAGGTCTTCGGCGAAATGTATCAAAAAGGGTATATCTACAAGGGCTTGAAGCCGGTGTACTGGTGTCCGAACGACGAAACGGCGCTTGCCGAAGCCGAGATCGAATACGCGGAGGATGCGTGCACGTCGGTCTACGTCAAATTCCCGGTCCACGATGACAAGGGACTGTTTGACGGGCTGTGCGATCTGAAAAAAACGTATTTCGTCATCTGGACGACCACCATCTGGACGCTGCCGGGCAACGTCGCCATTGCCGTGCATCCGCGTGAGAGCTATGCGCTCGTCGAGGCGGATAACGGGGAATGCTACGTGATGGCGGAGGCACTCGTCGAAAAGGTCATGGGCATCGGCGGGACAGGCTCTTACGAGATTCTGAAAACCTTTGCCGGAAGCGAGCTGGAATTTGCTACGGCTTATCATCCGTTCATGGAGCGCGACAGCGTTCTTGTGCTTGCGGAATACGTCACGATGGACAGCGGTACGGGATGCGTGCATACGGCGCCCGGCTACGGTGCGGACGACTATGCGACGGGTATGCGCTATAAGATGGAGATACTCGTCACGGTCGACGATAAGGGCTTCCATACCGAAAAAGCGGGCAAGTATGCCGGTCTTCGGTATGACGCGTCCAACGACGTGATACTCGAAGATATGAAGGCAAGCGGCGCACTGCTTGCTTCCGAAAAGATCACTCACCAGTACCCGCATTGCTGGCGTTGTAAGAACCCCATCATTTTCCGTGCGACGCCGCAGTGGTTCTGCTCGGTGGAAGCCTTCAAGGATGCGGCACAGAAAGCCTGCGAGGAAGTGGACTGGCTGCCGGAATGGGGCGAAAACCGCATCGTTTCGATGGTCAAGGAACGTGCCGACTGGTGCATTTCGCGTCAGCGTCATTGGGGACTCCCGATCCCGGTGTTCTATTGCGAAGACTGCAAGAAGCCGGTCTGCACGGAGGAGACGATCGCTTCCGTGTCGGAGATATTCGGCAAGGACGGCTCCAATGCGTGGTTTGACCGGGAAGCTTCCGAATTGCTGCCGGCAGGCTTTGTCTGCCCGCATTGCGGCGGAAAATCCTTCACGAAAGAGACAGACACGCTCGACGGCTGGTTTGATTCCGGTTCGTCGCACCGTGCCGTCATCAAAGATATCAAGTGGCCGTGCGATCTGTATTTAGAGGGCGCCGACCAGTACCGCGGCTGGTTCCAGTCGTCGCTTCTCACGGCAGTGGGTGCTATGGGCGGCGGAGCACCGTATAAGCAGGTGCTGACACACGGCTGGGTGGTCGACGGCGAAGGCAAAGCCATGCACAAATCCCTCGGCAACTCGGTGTATCCGGAGGACGTCATCAAGGTGTACGGCGCGGATTTATTGCGTCTGTGGGTAGCATCGAGCGACTACACGGTGGACGTGCGCGTGTCGGACGACATTTTCAAGCAGTTGTCCGAGATTTACCGCAAAATTCGCAACACCGTGCGTATTCTGCTTGCCAACCTCGGCGACGCCGACGATTTCGATCCCAATACCGACCGCGTTCCCTTCGACGAGCTCGAACCGCTCGATAAGTGGATCGTTTCGCGCTTCAACGATCTCGTCGATCGCGTACGTAAGGCGTATGACACCTATCAGTTCCATCTGATTTATCATGATATGCATAATTTCTGCGCGGTCGATCTGTCCAAGCTCTACGTGGATATCAGCAAGAACCGCGTATACGTGGAAGGCAAGAAGTCGCCGCTTCGCCGGAGCGCCCAGACGGCGATGTATACCATCCTTTCGGGGTATACCCGCCTCATCGCGCCTATCCTTTCGTACACGGCAGAGGAGATCTGGCAGTTCATGCCGCATCTGGACACGGATGACGGGGAGAGCGTCTTCTTGAATCCGCTGCCGCGCTATCTCGAAGAGCATTCCTTCCGCGACGTGGCGGAAAAATATGACAGGCTGTTTGCCCTGCGTGACGATGTCATGAAGGCATTGGAGCTGGCAAGAGCCGACAAGCGTATCGGCAAGTCGCTTGACGCGAAGGTCATCGTTTTTGTGAAGCCTGATAGCGAAGAAGCGGCTCTGCTTGGCTCGTTCGGCGATGAATTGAAGGACATCTTCATCTGCTCGGAGGTCGTGCTTTCGCAAGAAGCCCCGGCGGACGATGCCTTTACCGAAACGGAATCCGGCATCGCGGTAAGCGTGCGGGAAGCGGAAGGCGACAAGTGCGTGCGGTGCTGGCTTGTCGTGAAGGACGCTTTGAAGGACGACGAGGGGACGTGTCTGTGCCGTCACTGCGCCGACGTTCTGCGGGCGGATTTCCCGGAACTGATGGCATGATCGCGGCTTTTTGGATTTCCTTTGCGGTTTTGGTGCTCGACGCGCTGACAAAAGGGTGCGTCGCGGCATTTCTGCCGTATGACAAAGCGGTGACGCTCATTCCGGGTGTTCTGCGCTTTTCCAACGTGTCAAACGAGGGCATGGCGTTCGGTCTGCTCGCCGATAAGCGGTGGATCTTCATGGCGGCGACGGTGGTGCTGTGTCTGTGCCTCGCGGCGGTCATGATCTGGGTGAAAGGATATACCAAAATGGTATATGTTTCCTTTTCGTTCATCCTCGGCGGCGGGCTCGGCAATCTGATCGACAGGCTTGTGTGCTTCGGACGGTATGACGAGCCGGCAAGCGTTGTGGATTTTGTGGATTTCTGCGCGTTTCCGAACGTGTGGAAATGGACCTTTAACGTGGCGGATATCGCCGTATGCGTCGGGGTGGGACTGCTTGTCGTGTACCTTGTGTTTTTTGAGCGCAAGGCAAAAAAAGCCGGCTATCAGACCATCTGGCTCGACAGCATCCGGGATCGGTTTGAGTCATGACGGAGGCATATCGGCAGGAGCCGCAAACGGAAAAGATCACGTTTGAAGCGGAAGAGGAAAAGCGGTTGGACGTGCTGATCTCGGAAAATTTGGAGATCACGCGGTCGGCGGCGGCAAAACTTATCGAAGAAGGCTGCGTGCTGACAGCGGGGATGCTCTGCGAAAAAAAGAGCTTAAAGCCCGCAAAGGGCACTGCCGTAACGGTAAATCTGCCCGACGACGTGCCGTGCGACGCCGCTGCGCAGGATATTCCCGTTGATATCGTCTACGAAGACGACGACGTGGCGGTCGTCAATAAGCCGCAGGGAATGGTAGTGCATCCGGCGCCGGGCAATCCGGACGGAACGCTCGTCAACGCGCTGATGTATCACATGAAAGGACGCCTTTCGACCATCAACGGCGTCGTGCGTCCCGGCATCGTGCACCGCATTGATAAGGACACCAGCGGTCTTCTCATGATAGCCAAAAACGATAAGGCGCATCTGTGCCTTGCCGAACAGATTAAGGAGCACGCCTTCAAGCGGGTGTATCAGGCAGTCGTGACGGGGTGCTTTGCCGAGGATGAGGGGCACGTGGAATGCCTCATCGGGCGGCATCCGGTGCACCGCAAGAAAATGGCGGTGCTTGCGTCCGACGGCAGGATCGCCGTTACGGATTACCGTGTGCTGGAAAAATTCGACGGCTATTCGCTCTGCGAATTTCGGCTGCACACCGGACGGACGCATCAGATTCGCGTCACGGCGGCGTACAAGGGGCACCCGGTGCTCGGCGATCCGCTGTATGCGCCGGACGGCGGCAAAAACAGGTTCGGTCTGACGGGACAGTGCCTGCATGCCAAAACGCTCGGCTTTGTGCACCCGACGACGGGAGAGTATATGGAATTTGACAGCGCACTGCCGGACTGTTTCGCGGCGGTGCTCGATAAACTCAGAAAGATGAAACGGGAAAACGGTTAAACGGAATGACGGAAAGGGAAGGAAAAAGCGAATGGATAAACTTGCGTTGCAGAAAAAGGCGCTTGCCATACGAAAAGGTGCGCTGACCGCCGTATACAGCGCGAAGTCCGGGCATCCGGGCGGGTCGCTCGGCATTGCGGAGATTTTAGCGTACTTATATTTTGAAGAAATGAACGTGGATCCGAAGGATCCGAAAAAACCCGACCGCGACCGCTTTGTGCTGTCAAAGGGGCATACCTGTCCCGCATATTATGCGGCACTTGCGTTAAAAGGCTTTTTCCCGTTTGACGATCTCAAAACCTTCCGCCATAAAGACAGTTATTTGCAGGGACACCCGGATGTCAAGCATATCCCCGGTGTCGATATGTCCTCCGGCTCGCTCGGACAGGGCATTTCGGCGGCGTGCGGCATGGCACTTTCCGCCAAGATATCCGAAAAGAAGTACCGCGTGTGGTGCATCGTCGGCGACGGCGAAAGCGAAGAGGGGCAGGTCTGGGAAGCGGCGATGTTCGCCGCACACTACGGGCTCAATAATCTGTGCGTTTTCGTGGATTATAACGGGCTCCAGATCGACGGTCCCGTCGAAGAGGTCATGAATCCGGCGCCGCTCGACGAAAAATTCGCAAGCTTCGGTTGGCAGACGCTCGTCATCGACGGCAACGATCTTGACGAGATCGACCGCGCCGTCAAGGCGGCAAAGGCATCCTTCAAGCCGACCGCCGTCATCTGTAAGACGGTCAAGGGCAAAGGCGTGTCGTTCATGGAAAACGAATGCTCGTGGCACGGCAAAGCGCCGAACGACGAGCAGTACGAGCAGGGAATGCGGGAACTGGAAAACGCGTCTCTTGCTTTGGAAGCCGTTAAAGCGTAAGGAAGGGAGACGGGATCATGGCAGAAAAAACAGCAACGCGGGAAGCCTACGGAAAGGCGCTCGCGGAATTTGCGGACTCTTATGATTTTGTCGTGCTTGACGCCGACCTTGCCGAAGCGACCAAGACGGGCATTTTCAAAAAAGCGTATCCCTCCCGCTTTTTCGACTGCGGGATCGCGGAAGCCAATATGATGTCGGTCGCGGCGGGCATCGCCACCACAGGCAAAACGGTATTTGCCAGCTCCTTCGCCATGTTTGCGGCGGGCAGAGCCTTCGAGCAGGTGCGAAACGCCATCGCGTATCCGCAGCTCAACGTCAAGATCGGCGCCACCCATGCCGGCATTTCGGTCGGCGAGGACGGTGCCACGCACCAGTGCCTCGAAGATATCGCACTCATGCGCACTCTTCCCGGCATGGTGGTGCTGAATCCGGCGGATGCCGTGGAAGCAAGGGCGTGCGTCAAAGCGGCGCTCGAACATCAGGGACCTGTGTATCTGCGCTTCGGACGCCTTGCGGTGGATGCCGTTTTCGACGAGAACGATTTTTCGTTTACCATCGGAAAAGGGCAGATTCTACGTGAAGGCACAGACGTCACCGTCGTTTCGACGGGACTTGCCACGTCGATCGCCCTTGCGGCAATCGATCGTCTTGCCGCAGACGGCATCTCGGCAAGACTTGTCAATATGGCGAGCATCAAGCCGATTGATAAGAATCTGCTCATCGACAGCGCCCGTAAGACGGGAGCCATCCTCACGGTGGAAGAGCACAACGTCATCGGCGGGCTCGGCAGTGCGGTGTGTGAAGTGCTGAGCGAAGCGTGCCCGGTGCCGGTGGTGCGCCACGGCGTGGACGACGTGTTCGGCAAATCCGGAAAGGCGCAGGATCTGCTCGTCGATTTCGGCTTTACGCCGGAACGTATCGCCGAAAAGGCAAAGCAGGCTGTCAATCTGAAAAAATAAGGCAATAATCAGAAAGATATATTCAAGAAAAGGAAGAAACCAACATGAAAGTATTAGTCATCAACGCAGGCTCCTCCTCCATCAAGTATCAGCTCATCGACATGACAGACGAAACGCTGCTTGCCAAAGGGCAGTGCGACCGTATCGGCATCGAGGGAGGCAACTTCAAGCACACCAGCTTCAAGGCGGATCCGGAAGGCAAGTCCGTCAAGAAGGAAGTGGCGATCGCCGACCACGCCGCCGGCATCAAGCTCATCGTCGAGGCACTCACGACGGGCGAGCTCGCCGTTATCGGCTCCATGAAGGAGATCAACGCCGTCGGACACCGTGTTGTCCATGGCGGAGAAAAGTTCTCGGGCTCGGTCATCATCACCGACGCCACCATCGAAGCGCTCAAAGAGTGCACCGATCTCAGCCCGCTTCATAACCCGGCAAACCTCACGGGCATCCGTGCCTGCACCGAGATCATCGGCGACGTGCCGCAGGTCGGCGTGTTCGATACCGGGTTCCATCAGACCATGCCGGACTATGCTTACCTCTATCCGATCCCGTATGAATACTACGAAAAGTACAAGCTCCGCAAGTACGGCTTCCACGGCACATCTCACCGCTACGTCACCATGCGTGCGGCGGCAATGCTCGGCAAGAAGCCGGAGGAACTCAATATCGTCACCTGCCACCTCGGCAACGGCTCGTCCATCACGGCGGTCAAGGGCGGCAAATCGTTTGACACCACCATGGGCGTCACCCCGCTCGACGGGCTTATGATGGGCACGCGCAGCGGCTCGATCGACCCGGCGATCTTACCGTTCCTCATGAAGAAGGAAAACATGACGGCGGATCAGATCGACACCGTTCTCAATAAGAAGTCGGGCATTCTCGGCGTCACGGGCGGCGTCACCAGCGACAACCGCGACATCGAGCAGGGAGCAAGAGAGGGCAATAAGCGGTATCAGCTCATCGAAAGCATGCTCTGCCATCAGATCACCAAGTATGTCGGCGGCTTTGCCGCAGCCATGGGCGGCGTGGACGCCGTCGTCTTCACCGGCGGTATCGGCGAGAATAACCCGCAGTACCGCACCCGTGTTGCCGAAAAGCTCGGCTTTATGGGTGTCAAGATCGACGAAGAACTCAACAAGAAAGCGTTCCGCACCTCGGTGGAATATGATATTTCCGCACCGGATGCCAAGGTTCGTATGCTTGTCATCCCGACCAATGAGGAACTCATGATCGCACGCGATACCTATGAACTCGTAAAAGGACTGTAAGAAGCTCTTATAAAGGCACCCGCCGGAAACGGCGGGTGCTTTTACTTTCCCGCCGCAGACGGAAATTTGCGAAAAAACCTGCAAAACATCCCCTTTTTCTGCATACCATACAGTAAGAAATCGGTCGGAAGGGGGAAAGCCTATGCGAAGAAAACGCAGAAAACAGTTGATCCTGCTTGCGGCGGCAATGGGACTTTTGGGAATGCTGATCCTCGGGGTGCGGTTTGAAAAACGGCTGTCGCGCGTCATGGCGGAAATGGCTGTCAATGCCGTCAAGGCAAAAGCGGGGATTCTCATCAGCAACGCCGTTTTCGAGGAATTGGAACAGAACGGCGTCACTTATGATAAACTTGTTTCGTTCGAAAAGGATGATGCCGGACAGATCACGGCGCTCAAAACCGACAGCATCGAAATCAACCGCCTCAAATCGCGTCTTTCCGTCGTTATATTGGAAAAACTGATGGAAATGGATAACGCCGAGCTTGCCATCCCTCTCGGAACGCTTGTCGGCGGCGGACTCTTCGATGGGCGCGGACCGCTTTTGCATATCCGTACCCTCCCGACCGGAAGCGTCCGCACGGAGATAGAAAACGCCATCTCCTCCGCCGGCATCAATCAGTCGCGCCATCAGATCATGCTGTGCGTCCGGGCGGATCTGTCGGTCATCACCTCGTTTTCCTCTTTCCGCGCCGATATCGATACCTATATCTGCATTGCCGAGACCGTCATCGTCGGTAAGGTGCCGGATTCCTATACCTATATCGATACCCACGAGATTCCCATCAATTATGACATGTGAAAAAAACTTGACTTTCCCGGTGAAAATGATATAATAGAGTCAATATCAAGGAAAAGAGGAATGATACATGAAACGCTTCTTGAAAACCGTACTGATGGCGTCACTGTGCCTTACGCTGTGCGCGGCACCGGCGCTTGCCGAAGTCGACCCCGACGCGGCGATCCCCGACGAAAACCTGACCGATGTCGCCGAAGTGCATGACGATGAGATCAGCATCCTGTGCGTCGGCAACTCGATCTTGCGCCATTTCATCGCCGAGGACCTCGGTTGGTATAATGAGTGGGGCATGGCGGCTTCGTCGAAGGATAAGGACTACTATCATCTGCTTCAAAAGTGGGTGGCGGAAGAAGGCTATACCAACGTCAAATGGAGCATGGTGACCATTTCTCCCGTCGAGCGTGCCATTCAGTTTGATCCCAACTATACCTACGAAAGAGAGATCGCCGAGAATTTTGCCGAGGCGGTGGAGAAGGCGGTGCCGGATATCGTCATCTTCCAGATCGGCGAAAATTCCGGCGGAAGCGAGCGGGAAGCTTATTGCAATGCGCTCATCAAACTGACGGATTACTGCAAAAAACTCAATCCCGACGTGTACGCCATTTACAGTATGCCCTTCTGGGGCGGCGAGGAAAAGTGTGCGGGCGTCCGCCTTGCGGCATACCGTACCGGCTTTACCTACGGCGATATTTCGGTGTTCTGCAACACCTATAATATGGCGATCGGGAAATTTGCGCATTCCGGCGTCGCGTCCCATCCGGGCGATACGGGTATGGAAAATATTGCCAAGACCTATATGGATCAGCTCCGCGTGGTGTTGGACAAAAAGTACGTCCACCCGGATAAGCTGTTATTCAAATATGACGGCAAATACATAAGCGGCGACGTGGAATCGTATCTGTACGAGGATCGTACCATGCTTCCCGTCGGCGAATTCAATAAAGTGATCGGTATCGACGCATCTTATAACGAAAAGACCAAGATCGCACGGTTTGCCTATGACGGGGTCACCATCGAGATGATGCTCGGTCAGAAATTCTTACTCATCGACGGGAAAAAGGCGCCTGTCGAAATGCCCATCACGATGATCGACGATAAGGTCTGCGTTCCGCTTCGCTTTGTTGCCGAGGCATACGGCTTTACCGTTGGCTGGGATGAAAAATGGACGACGGTGTCGCTGTCACACGATTGACCGTTGTGATAATCAACAAAAATATGGATGCCGATTTGTTAAAATGGTAAAATTTGTGCATTTTCGGTAAAAATACCGGGAAAGTCGGTTGACTGCCGGGCATAAATTTGGTATACTGTGTATACCTAAATAGGTGCGGGGCAAACCCGCAGCACGTAAAAAGAAAAAGGAGAAAAGGAATCATGAAAAAGACAATTCGTGTACTTCTCGCGGCTCTTCTGGTATGCTCGCTCCTCGTTTGCGGCGCACTTGCCGTCAACGATGAGGATCGTGTCATCACCGTCAAACTCGGCGATACGCCCATCGAATTCGATGTGCCGCCCTGCCTGATCAACGACCGCACCATGGTGCCGCTCCGTTTCGTCAGCGAAGCCCTCAAAGCAGAGGTAAGCTGGGTCGACGAGACGCAGACGGCAGTTGTGGAAAAGGACGGCGTCAAGATGGAATTCACCATCGGCGAGCCGACCATGCTCAAGAACGGCAAGGAATACTTCCTTGACGCGCCGGCAGTGCTCATCAATGACCGCACGCTGGTACCGCTTCGCGTCATTTCCGAAAACTTCGACGTCAAAGTCGGCTGGGACGACGAGACCTCGACGGTCACGCTCACCGAAAAGGTGCATCTCGAACTCGATAAGGATATGTTCAAGCTCGGCAACGGCTTCAACGTCGTCGACAATACCGCCAACTATACCACTTTGCAGGCGAACTACCCCGTCAAGGCCGAAAATGCGGAAGACGGCGTGGTCATTACCAGCGGCGGTTACTATATGAATGCCGAAAACTGGGGCGGCGTCGGTCTGAAAGAGGCGCTCCCGCTGGATGGACTTTCCGTCACGGTACGCTTTGACAGTGTTCCGGAGGTCCGTGCGGACGATGACTGCTGGATGTGCATCGACTTCTTGCAGAAGCCGGAAGCATTCAGCACCGGCAACGTTCCCGGCAACGCAGGTTTTATGGATCTGATCCGTTTCGGCTCGGCAGGACTTGAGATTTACGAAGGCATCAATTCGTTTGCCGGCGTGAAAATTTCCGGCTATGACCGCAAGATGTTCAAGATCGAGAGCGGCGACACCGTGACGGTCTCGGCAAAGCTTGACGAGGACGACAAGTATATCTTCACCTTCAAGGCAAACGGTTCCGTTTACGAGTGGAAGTATGAAGCCGATCAGGGCTCTTCCAAGAAACTGACGGACGTCTTTGAAGACGGCAAGGCTCACATCGTCATCGCGGCATCTCTGCGCGGCGAAAAGATGGAATGGTTCAAGTACACCATCACCGACGTGGCATACTTTGCCGAATAATATCTGCAAATTCTTTTAATAACGAGAGGCACGCGAAAGCGTGCCTCTTTTTTTCGCGCCGCTTGCTGGGCGGTTTGGGTGCAGCGGCA
>JAZRVE010000001.1:0-3036 GCA_045598975.1 Eubacteriales bacterium | reverse complement strand
CGAGAGCCGTTTCGGGGCTGACGGCACCGTGGACAGACAGCGTTTCTTCTTTAACGCCGAGAAGCGAATGTTTTGCGGCATTGGCATAGGTCACAAAGCCGTAGCCGAAGACCTCGCTTGCGCCGGGTACGTCGGTCAGCCGCTTGGCGATCAGCCCGCCCGTGCAGGATTCCGCAAACGAGACCGTCATGTGCCGCTCGGTAAGGCGGCGCACTAAAACGTGTTCGGGCGACGGCTCGTCGATGCCGTATACGTAAGAGCCGAGCGTGCTTTTGATGGTCTTGATGACGGGCTCCGTGAGCGCGAGCGCCTTTTGCCTGTCGGACGCCGTCGCCGTCACGCGCAGACGTACTTCGCCGTCGCCGAGATAGGGAGCGACGGTCGGGTTGACGGAATTTTTGAGTAAGTCGGCAAGAGCGTCTTCCACAAAGGATTCCCCGATACCGAAAATGTTGACGTTGCGGGAAACGAGTACGTGGTCGGTTTTTTTCAGTAAATACGGAAGTACCTGCTCGTCGCATAACGGCTTCATTTCGCGCGGCGGACCGGGCAGAAGAATGAGCGTTTTTCCGTCCTTTTCAAGGGCGATGCCGTCCGCCGTGCCGTATCGGTTGGGAAAGCGGACGCACCCGTCCGGCAGATAGGCCTGCCTGCGGATGCTTTCGGTGACTTGTCGTCCGGTCTTGGCAAAGTAGGCGGTAAGCTTTTCGAGGATCTCCGGGTGAAAAACGAGCGGCGCTTCAAAAAGGGAGGAGGCAATGTCTTTGGTGATGTCGTCGTAGGTTGGACCTAAGCCTCCTGTCGTGACGACGAGGTCGCTTCGGGAAAGCGCAAGCATAAGGCAGGCGCGAAGCCGTTCGGCGTTGTCGCCGCAGACGGTGTGGTAGTAGACGTTGACGCCGCTTTCGGAAAGCTTTTGCGCAAGATAAGCGGCGTTGGTGTTGGCAATATCGCCGATCAGCACCTCTGTGCCGACGGCAAGGATCTCGGCGTTCACAGACATCCTCCTTTTTGCTGTTTGTGCGTCAAGAAAGCTCGATGGTCTCGATCCCGGCAAAAGCGCGCTCGGTGAGTCCGGCGATGTCGAGCTTTTCTTCTTCTTTTACGATTTTTTCGAGAATGGGATTCGTGGTGGGATGGCGCGGGGTAAAGACGGTACAGCAGTCCTCGTAGGGCTCGATGGAAATGTCATAGGTGCCGATCTTGCGTGCGATCTGCACGATGTCCTCTTTGTCGGAGGCGATAAAGGGACGGAAGACCGGCAGACGTTTTACGGCGGCGTTGGTGACGAGAAGGGCGGGCATGGTCTGACTGGCGACCTGACCGAGACTTTCGCCGGTGGCGATACAGCCGCAGCCGAATTTTTCGGCGGCGCGCTCGGCAAGCCGCATCATGAAGCGCCGCAGTAGCAGCGTAAAATAGTCCTCGCGGCAGTTGTCGCGGATGGCTTCCTGAATCTCCGTCAGGGAAATGACGTTCAGGCTGATTTTTCCGCAGTAGCTCTGCATCTGCTCGGCGATCTCCACCACCTTCTGACGGGCACGCTCGCTCGTGTAGGGAAAACTGTCAAAGTGGAGTGCCGAAAGGGAGGCGCCGCGCTTGGCAAGCACGTATCCCGCGGCGGGACTGTCGATGCCGCCCGAAAGTAAGAGGAGCGCTTTGCCGGCGCTTCCGGCGGGCATCCCGCCGGCGCCCTTCATGGCGCGGGCGTGGACGTAGGCGGCGTAGTCGCGGATCTCGACGCGCACGTCAAGTTCGGGCGTGTTGACGTCAACTTTCAGATCGTGATTCTTCTCTAAGACGGCTGCTCCGCAGAGTGCCGAAAACTCGGGCGACGTGAGCGGAAAACGCTTGTCGGAACGCTTGCCGGTGATTTTGAAGGTCTTTTCGCCGCGGCGGATGTTTCTGACGTAGTCGCCGATAAAGGCGGTAATGACGTTCATGTCCTTTTCGAGTTCTGCGGCGATGCTCACCGAAACGACGCCGAAAATGCGGGTGCATTCCTCGGCGGTGCGGGCAAGGTTGTTTGCCGCTTTTTCGTCGAGCGGTTTTATGTACATGGTGGACTGGACGGCGGAAATGTCGTACTCGCCGAACTTTTTGAGGCGGGCGATCGTGTCACGGAGCATGATGGCTTCAAAATGACTGCGGTTGAGCCCCTTTAAGACGACTTCGCCGTATTTGAGCAGAATGACGTAGCGGACGTCGGTGGTGTTAGTCATGATCTTCTTCCTCTGTCTGTAAAGATTGTCGTATGCGGTCGTTGACGTAAGAAACGAACGCCGCGTCGGGTTCGAATTTCAAAAGAGAAGGCTTGCCGTTGAAATTGAACAGATAGACGGCATATTCACGCGGAAAAATATTCTTGCAGTGGTTGACGGCGAGCTTCGTCGCGGGATAGGAGGCTTTGCTCTGCTCATACTCACGCGCGGTGAGAACGGCGGAGAGCGATTCGGAATAGGCGAGCGAGCAGACGCACTGCGTTTTGCGCCCGGTCATCTTGTAAATGCGCAGATCGTTCTCCGTTGCCTCGTACTCGTAGTTGCTCATAACATATTTCAAGAGGATTTCCACGCCGAATATCATCAGAACCAGAGCCGTGATCTGATAGACGATGATAAAAGCGGAAACGAGGGACGACGTGTAATATAACGCGACGGCGGCGACGATACAGATAAGCGAAAGCAGTTGGGCGCGTTTGTCCTTTTGCGGTACTTGACAGGTCATGGTCGGTATTCCTCCGTGGAAAAGTGGATGGTGTCGGGTGTGAGGGTGAGAAGCCCGAAGGAGCCGTCCGAATCGTCGCGCGGCAGTTCCAGACTCCCGGGATTAAAAAGATGGATGCCGTTTTGCACAAGGTACGTGCGCACGTGCGTGTGCCCGAACAGAGCGATGTCGGCTTTTTGTGTGCAGGCGGCATAGGCGAGTGCGTCAAGCGAAGTTCCGACGCCGTAGCGGTGCCCGTGCGTCAGAAAAAGACGGTGCCCTTCAAGCGAAAAAACGTGGAAAGCGGGGGCACAGGCGTCGGCAAAGCGG